>NZ_JBHWDS010000066.1:0-43420 GCF_042734615.1 Kitasatospora sp. NPDC059646 | reverse complement strand
GCATACGCCCGCGGGCGGACGCCGGAGCCTGACGGTCGCTCAGAGGGCGAAGAGCTTCGCGGCGTTGTCGTGGCAGACCGCCCGCAGCCAGTCGGCGCCGAGGTCCAGCCGCTCCAGGGCGCGGAGCTGGTGCAGGTACGGGTACGGGATGTTGGGGAAGTCGGTGCCGAGCAGGATCCGGTCGCCGAGGTCGGCGAGCCGGGGCAGCGCGCGGCGCGGGAACGGCATGAAGCTCTCGGTGAAGTCGGTGAACGCCATCGTGGTGTCCAGGTGCACGTGCGCGTACCGCTCCGCCAGGTCCAGGAACTCGTCGTACTCCGGCATGCCCAGGTGGGCGACGATCAGGCGCAGTCGCGGGTGCGCTTCGAGCACCCGGGCGGCAGGCCCGGGCCCGGTGAAGCGGCCCGGCGCCGGACCGGAGCCGCAGTGCATCACCACCGGCACGCCCGCGTCCGCCAGCATTCCCCACGCGCCGCGCAGTTGCTCGTCGGCCGGGTCGTAGTCGCCCACCTGCACGTGCGCCTTGAACACCCGGGCGCCCGCGTCGAGGGCCTCCCGGACGTAGGCCTCGGCGTCCGGCTCCGGGTACAGGGTCGCGGTGTGCAGGCAGTCGGGGGTGCGGCCGGCGAAGCCGACCGCCCAGTCGTTCAGCCAGCGGGCCATGCCGGGCTTGTGCGGGTACAGCATGGAGGTGAACGCCCGGACGCCGAACTCCCGCAGCACGGCGGTGCGTTCGGCCTCCTCGGTGCGGTACGTGATCGGCCAGGCCAGACCGCCGACCAGCGGCCCGTTGGCGTCGAAGTACTCCCAGACCTTGCGCAGCACCCGCTCCGGCATGAAGTGGGTGTGCACGTCGATCAGCCCGGGCAGCCCGAGCCCGGCCCAGAAGCTTCGCACCTCGGCCGCCTCCGCGCGAAGGTCCTGAGCGCCGTGCCCCCGCTCGCCGCAGGCCTGCTGGGGTGAACTCACTGGGGTGCCTCTCCGTCGAAGGGCCGCCGACCGGGAGCGCCGGGCCGGCCGCTGCCCGGTGGCGTCCGGACCGATCAGCGTATGCCGCCCGCACCCGACGGGACCGCGCCCACCCGTGTGACGATCACCACCACGGACGGCCCACGCCCCGGCCGGCCCCGGCCGGCGTCCTCCCACGCCGGATCCACCGCCGGCCCGGACCGCACCGCACGGACCGGCCCGGGCGGCGGCACCGCACCTGACGGAGGCTCGGCCGAGCGGGTGTGCACTGTCCGGCCCAGCCTGCCTCGCCCCCGCTCGCGGCCGCTCCGACCATGGCCCCATGCGTCGATCGCGCGGCAGCCCCCGGAGGATCCGGCCGACGCGACCGTCCGGGCCGACCGCGCCGTGCGGCCGGCCCCACGCCCGTCCGGAGCCCAGCGGAGGAAGCATGAACACCACCCCAGGAAACCCGCCCGCCGACCAAGTCGTCGCCGCACCGACCTACATGGCGGACATCCGCTTCTTCTTCCGCCCCGAGGACATCGACCACATGGCCGCCAAGGGGATCGAACTCGGCACCTACGACGGGGTGAAGAAGAACGCGCTCGCCGTGCTCGCGCAGACCTCGCCGCCCAACGCCCAGATGCCCCCGGACGCGGCGGGCAAGTGGAGCACCGAACGCGCCCAGACCTTCAAGAACTGGATCCTCAACGGGTTCCCGCTCGGCACCGCCACCGCCGGCGGCCCCCCGCCGCCGAGCGGAGCCGCCCCGACCCGGCTCCGCAAGGACATCACCGCCCTGACCGACGCCGAGTTCGAGCTGCTGAAGACCGCGTTCAACGGCCTGATGGCCCGTGACACCGACGCCCCCGACAGCTACTTCGCACTGGCCGGGCAGCACGGCCTCCCGCAGAGCTGGTGCCTGCACCACGAGAACCGCTTCAACCCGTGGCACCGCCAGTACCTGCTCAACTTCGAGAACGCGCTGCGCTCCGTCCCCGGCTGCGAGTCGGTGACGCTCCCCTACTGGGACATCTCGACCAACCTCCCCGACCGCCTCCAGCACCCGCCGCTCGACAAGTACGTGCTGCCCGCCGACCCCGGCGCCAACGCGACGCCGCAGCCCGTGACCGGCTACTTCCCGTACACCACCAAGCGGTACCAGGTCGCCACCATCGCGCAGAACGTCCGGAACTTCGGCGTCCTGGACGACATCGCCACCTCGCTGACCCAGTCGCTGTGGGGCACGTTCAACGTCAACGGCTACCAGGACTTCTCGATCCAGGCCCACGACGGCGGCCACGGTTCGATCGGGCCGACGATGGGCGACCAGAACGTCGCCTCGTACGACCCGGTGTTCTGGTTCTTCCACTGCAACATCGACCGCCTCTGGCTGAGCTGGCAGACCCGCGTCGGCGGCACCACCCTGACCGGCTTCCGCTCCACCCTGGGCGCCGACACGGACTGGCTCACCTCGCCGTTCAACGCGCTGCCGCCGTTCACCGAGACCGCCGACCAGACGATCGAGAGCCAGGTCTCCTACGACCGGCTGGAGCTGCCCCCCGCCCTGGAGAGCGCCTTGGAGAACCTGTCCGGGAGCATCGACGCGGCCGGCACCTTCGCGTTCCGCAGCGCCAACCCGGTGTCGGTGCGGGTGAAGGGCATCGACCGGCTGAACATCCCGGGCTCGTTCGTCGTGACGCTGCTCTCCGACGGCGAGCCGGTCGCGCAGCGCTACTTCTTCCAGCCGAAGACCCCGCGCAAGTGCCCGACCTGCGTGGAGAACGGCATCATCAACCTCGACTTCCGGATGCCGCAGGACCAGCTGGTCGACCGGTCGCTGTCCGTCCGCATCGACGTGCCCGGGCACTCCGACGAGATCGGCACCGCCTTCCCGCTCGCGCAGGCGGGCAACCCCACCGTCAACGCGCGACTCCTGGCGGAGGACGCGTAGCCACCCGGCCCCGGACACCCGGCCCGGCGCCGACGGCCCTTCCCAGGGGGCCGCCGGCGCCGGACCATTTCGGGGAACCGCCCAGGCGGACCGGGTCCGGCCCGGGCGGACGACCGCGCCCACCGCGACGGCACCGTCGCGCGGTCGCCGTCCGCCCTCGTGCCCTGTTCCCGGCCCTCGGTGCCCGTGCTCGATCTCCGGCGCCGTGCCGGTGCCGCTGCGCCGGCTCAGCCGGCCGTCAGCTCCTCCAGGTCGGCGAGGAGTTCGGAGGCGGTCACGGCGTCGAGATCGGCGAACCGGTCGCCGTACGGCTGGTTCGGCCAGTAGTCGTACGCCCGGGCGTCCAGCCACACCGTGCGGAAGGTCTGCTCGGCGTTCTCCGACACCGCGCCCACCCAGATGCCCGGGTCGAGGGCGATCACCAGGTGCCGGCCGTTCGGCAGCGGCTTGTGGAACCAGCGCTCCACCCCCGCGTCCTGCGGCGCGCCGCGCTGCCAGCCCCGCTCGGTCAGCCCCAGCAGACGGCCCACCGGCACCTTCGCCCCCTCGAACCGGTGCAGCCGGTGCCCGGCCGCCTCCTCCGCCGTCAACGCGACCGCCGGACGGGCCAGCTGACGGAACGGCTGCAACAGCTCGTAGCCGGCGAACAGCTCCGCCCACGCGGCCACGCCGTCACCCAGCAACAGCGGGTGCGCGAGCCGGACGACCGCATCCTCGGGCAGGACGAACGCCTCGTCGTGGACATCGGCGAAGGTCCGGTCCTCGGCCACCCGGAAAGCGGTTTCCGCCGTCGTCCAGACCAGCCGCCGCACCAGGTGCTGGAGCAGCGGATGCCCGACCAGCAGACCCCGGAACTCGGCCGCCGTCCACTCCCGCCCGGCCACCATCGCCGCCTCCAGCCGCACGATCTGATCGGCCGCCAGCGAACGGACGTCCTTCTTCAACGCGGCGAACCGCTTGCGCTCCGCCGGCGCAAGCTCCGGATCGTCCTTGGCGGCCGGCGCGGGAAGATCCTTGCGGCGCTTGCCGTCCCCGTCCAGCACGAACGGCCGCAACTGCTCGTCGAAGCCCACCGTGAACGTCCGCGAACCGTAGTCGACCACGGTCGTGCCGTCCGCGCCCAGCCCCAGATCGGGAACCAGCCGGTCGCCCAGCTGATCGCCCGTCAGGCCCAGCGCCTCCGCGATCTCCGCGACCTTCTCCCGCGCCCGGGACTTCAGCGCCTTGAACTTCGCCCGCTGCGCGATGCCGTGCAACTGCATCAACGCGACGTCGCTGCCGATCGCCGCCAGCACCTCCAGGCCCTCCACCGCACGGTGGTGCGCGCCCGCCCCCGGCCAGTCCCGCAGCACCGGCGCCAGCCGGCGGGCCGTCCCGTCGTCGCCCCACTCGCCCAGCACGAACAGCGCCCAACTGTCCGCCGCCGGCATCCCCGCCTGCTGCCACTCCTCGAACAGCGCCCACCCGAACTCGGCCGCCGACTCCGGCCGGACCGTCTCGCCCACCAGTGCCAGACCCGGATACGGGTCACGCAGCTTCGACAACGCCATCATGGTGACCACGTGCCGCACCGCCGACCGCGGCAGCGCCTCGCCCGAGCGCAGCACCAACGGCGGCAGCGCACCGAGCAGCAGCCACTCCGGGAACTCCGGCATCCGCGCCGGCAGCGCGTTCACCAGCGGATCCGCGCTCAGCACCTCCGCCACCACCGCCGCCACCCCGTCCCCGTGACGAGCCGTCACCGCCGCGAGCAGGGCGTCCGCGCCGTGCTGCGCCGCGACCAGCCGCAGCGCGTTCTCGGCGGCCGTCCGGGCCCGGCCGGCCTTTCCGACGGCACTCGGCACCAGCAGCAGGCCACCCGCCACGCCGTGCCGGGCGAACCACGAACGAGCCGTCGCCCGAAGCGACTTGAGCCGGATCAGGGCGTCCGCCATCACCGCCGCCACGGTGGCGTCCCGGAACGGCAGCAGCGCCGGCACGACGTGCGCCGGCTGGGTCGGCGCCCCCGCGTGCAGCAACGGCAGCGCGGCCAGGCCATACTTGGCGACCACCGGACGCAACTCCTCGGCCCCGCCCCAGAAATCGCCCGGCCGCCAGGAGGACAGGTACGGGGCCATCACCTCCGCCGGGCCGTGCACCAGCAGCTGCGCCCCGTACCAGAGGCCGCCCGCGTGGGTCAGCCGGGCTCTCGCCTCGGCCGCCCAGTCGAAGCCCGGGGCGAACGTCCACGGAGCCGGCGCGGCGACCTGCCACTGCTCCGCCTCGCCGTCCTTCCACACCAGTTCGGCGGCGTCGTCGGCGGTGATCCCGGTCAGCACCTTCGGCCTGCGGGCCGGGCGGGGGCGCGTCCACGGCGGCGAGGTCAGCAGCTCCGGCAGCGACTCCGCCGCCGCCTCCGGCACCCGGCGCGCGGCGACCAGGGCCGTGACGAACCCGGCGGTGCGGGCGTCGAGCCGGGCCACCACCTCCGGCACCTGCGCGCGGAGCTCGCCGAGATGGCTGGCCAGCAGCCGCCGCGCGGTGGCGGCGTCCGGGCCGGTCTGCTGCGCGGCCTCCGCCAACAGCCGTGCCGCGCGCACCGGGTAGCGGCGCATCGCACGCAGCAGACCCGGCCGGACGTGCCGGGCACCGATCCGGTCGAGCAGCACCCGGAACGCCTCGTCGCCGGGGAACTCGGCCAGGTGCAGCGCCAGTTCACGGATGCTCTCGTTGTCGTACATGTTCGACAGCGCCTGCTCGAACAGCGGTACGCACGCGGGGCCCACCGCGTCCGCGAGCGTGGCCAGTTGGCCCGGCGTCCAGCCGTGCCAGGACCGGACCCGCTGCTCGGCGATCCGCTCGGTCTGCTCGACGGTGTTGACGGACTGCACCAGCAGGGCGTGCGCCACCTCGTTGATCTGACGGTGCCTCGGCAGCTCGTCCAGGCACTCGTCCACCCAGCCCGGCGTCTCCGGGGCGAGGAAGGCGGTCACGATGCGGCGGTCGCGCCTGGTCCGGATCGCCGCCAACTCGGCCAGCACCGAACGGCGTTCCGCCTCGTCGGCCAGCGCCAGCACCCGCCGGACCTCCCGGGCCAGGGCGAACGCGAACTCCATTTCGCGAACCTCCCGCCGACCCGCGCTGTCCGCCACCAGCACGCCCCGGTGGTGGTTCGGCCGGGCGCACCCGTTGTCGAACTCGAAGGACGCCACCGTCGCGCGGGCCGCGAAGCCCAGCCCGAACCGGGCGATCCAGGAGTCCAGCACCTGCTCGAAGCCGCCCTTCTGCCAGGTCTCGCGCAGCATCGCCGCCACCGCCACCGCGCCGGGCGCGTTCGGCTCCCCGCGCAGGTGCGCCTCGGCCGACCGCACCAGGTGCTTGTCGGAGCCGCGGTCCTCGAGCACCCGCTGGATCCAGGTCTCGTTCCCGGCGATCCACCGGGCCTCCGCCTCCCCGGCCGCGACGGCGTCCACCACGCGCCGGGGCGACCCGAGCGGAACCCCGCCGCCACGGCGCGGCGCGACCAGCGCGAGCCAGGAATCCGGCAGCACGAAGGCGTCCTCGTCCGGGAGCCCGGCCGGTGCGGCGGCGGTCGGCGCGGCACCGGCGGAGGCGCGAGCCGGGGGAGGCACCGGAGTTGACGTCGGGTCGGCGGCGGTCGTCGGGCGGTAGCCCTTGCGCTCCTTCTCGGCGATCTGCTTCGCGAGGTGCGCCTCGGCGGCGGCCGGGTCCGCGCACTCCTTGACCCGGGTGCGTCCCGCGGCGCCGATCCGGCCGTACCGGACCTGCACCGACGCGCCGTCGGCCGCCGCCTCCCAGAACTTCGCCGAACCGTCCCCGACCCGTTCCCAGCGCCGCACTGCCCCTCCTGACACACCGATGGCCCGGGTGGCCGCCACACGCGGTCGGCCACCCACCGGGAACCCTAGCCAGCAGCCAGGACACCACCACCGGCCCCGGCCGGAGCCGGGCACGGATCAGGGCGGAGTCAGGCGCTGCGCTCGGGGGAGTGCGCGGCCAGCGTCTGGGTGGCGATCACCGCGGCCTGCACGCGGCGCTCCACGCCGAGCTTGGCCAGCAGCCGGGAGATGTGGTTCTTGACGGTCTTCTCGGCGAGGAACACCCGCTCGCCGATCTGCCGGTTGGTGAGGCCCTCGCCGATCAGCGCCAGGATCTCCCGCTCGCGCTCGGTGAGCTGCGGGAAGTCGGGGGCGGGCGTGGGGGCCTCGCCGCGGAGCCGGGCCATCAGCCGGGTCGCGGCGCCCGGGTCGAGCATGGACTGCCCGGAGGCCACCGTGCGGATCGCGGTCACCAGGTCGGTGCCGCTGATCTGCTTGAGCACGTAGCCGGCCGCGCCGGCCATGATCGAGTCGAGCAGCGCCTCCTCGTCGTCGAACGAGGTGAGCATCAGGCAGGCGAGTTGCGGCATCCGTGAACGCAACTCCCGGCACACCGAGACGCCGTCGCCGTCGGGCAGCCGCATGTCGAGCACCGCGACGTCCGGGCGCAGCGCCGGCACCCGGGCCAGGGCCTGTTCGACCGTGCCGGCCTCGCCGACCACCTCCAGGTCGGGCTCGGAGTCCAGCAGGTCGTGCACCCCGCGGCGGACCACCTCGTGGTCGTCCAGCAGGAACACCCTGATCGGTGCCGAACCCTCGGACATGGCAGCAACTCTCCTCGCGCGATTTCCGGACGCCCGGAGCGTCGCCCGGGTACAGACACCCCGCAGTCTGCCAAACCGAACACCGGCACCGACAGGGCCCATCCGCCCTGACCGCGGGCCGGTTCGGGGCCGGTCGGCCCTTGACAGCGGAAGTACAGACGTGCTCGAACCGTTCGCGGCGGCCGAACGGACTCCCGGACGGACCGCCGGCCGACCGCCGGCCGACCGCCGGACCGGGCCGCCGAACGGACTTGCCGGACGGGGCCGCCGGACGGACTTGCCGGACGGCCGTTGAGCGGTTCGCCGAGCGGTTCGCGGCGGGGGCCGGCGAGCCCTGCCGGGCGCCGTGCACGGACGTGCACCGGCGGGCAAAAGGCACGCCAAACCCGGACCAAGGGGGCGTCAAGCAGTCGGGACCGGTGCCCGGGCGGGCAGACGGGGGACGTTACGCTCCAGCCTGCCCCGGACGGCGGCGGAGGTGGCCTACATTGACGTGGGAGTCCGCCCGGTGGGCCGGAGCATCCGGCGGTCCGGGGCTCCCGACCTCGCGACAGGAGCTAGACAGTGGTCCAATCCGCCCCCACGGACGCAGGGTCGGCGCGCCAGCGCCTGCGCTCCTGGCTGCTGGAAGGCCTGTCGGACATGGCCAAGCAACACCCCGGCCCGCACGCCCAGGCCCCCGACCAGCAGCACGGGCAACGCTGGTGGCGGGTGATGTGCCTGACCGGCCTGGACTACTTCTCCACCCTCGGCTACCAGCCCGGGATCGCCGCCCTCGCCGCCGGCCTGCTCTCCCCGATCGCCACCATCGTGCTGGTCGCCGTCACCCTGCTCGGCGCGCTCCCGGTCTACCGCCGGGTCGCCCAGGAGAGCCCGCACGGCGAAGGCTCGATCGCGATGCTCGAACGACTGCTGTCGTTCTGGAAGGGCAAACTGTTCGTCCTCGCGCTGCTCGGCTTCGCCGCCACCGACTTCCTGATCACCATCACGCTGTCCGCCGCCGACGCCACCGCGCACCTGGTGGAGAACCCGCACCTGACCAGCGTGCTCAGCGGCCACCAGGTGCTGATCACCCTGCTGCTGATCGCCCTGCTCGGCGGGGTCTTCCTGAAGGGCTTCAGCGAGGCGATCGGCGTCGCGGTCCTCCTGGTCGCCGTCTACCTCGCGCTGAACGTGGTGGTGGTCGCCGTCGGCCTCTGGCACGTCCTCACCGCCCCGTCCGTGATCACCGACTGGACGCACGCGCTCAGCCTGGAGCACGGCAACCCGCTCGTGATGATCGGCGTCGCCCTGGTGGTCTTCCCCAAGCTCGCCCTCGGCCTGTCCGGCTTCGAGACCGGAGTCGCCGTCATGCCGCACATCGAGGGCGACCCGGACGACACCGAGGAGCGGCCCACCGGGCGGATCCGCGGCGCCCGCAAGCTGCTCACCACCGCCGCCGTGATCATGAGCTGCTTCCTGATCACCACCAGCTTCATCACCACGCTGCTGATCCCCGCCGACGACTTCAAGGCCGGCGGCCCCGCCAACGGCCGTGCGCTGGCCTACCTCGCGCACCACTACCTGGGCGGCGCGTTCGGCTCGGTCTACGACCTGTCGACCATCGCCATCCTGTGGTTCGCCGGCGCGTCCGCGATGGCCGGACTGCTCAACCTGATGCCCCGTTACCTGCCGCGCTACGGCATGGCCCCGCACTGGGCCCGCGCGGTGCGGCCGATGGTGCTGGTGCTCACCGCGATCGCCTTCCTGGTCACCTGGCTGTTCGACGCCAACGTCGACAAGCAGGGCGGCGCGTACGCCACCGGCGTGCTGGTGCTGATCACCTCCGCGGCGATCGCCGTCACCATCGCCGCCCACGCGGCCCGGCAGCGCAACTGGACCATCGGCTTCGCGATCATCGCCGCGGTGTTCCTCTACACCACCGCCGTCAACATCGCCGAACGCCCCGACGGCGTGAAGATCGGCGCCTGCTTCATCGCCGCCATCGTGCTGGTCTCGCTCGCCTCCCGGCTCGCCCGCGCCTTCGAACTGCGCGTCACCGACGTCCAGTTGGACGAGGTGGCGGAACGCTTCGTGCGCGACACCGCGCACCGCACGATCCGCTTCATCGCCAACGAGCCGGCCGGCCGGGACCTCGCCGAGTACCGCGACAAGGTGCACCAGATCCGCGCCGACAACGACATCCCGGTCGAGGACGACCTGGTCTTCGTCGAGGTCACGGTGCTCGACCCGTCCGACTTCGAGGCCGAACTGAAGGTCCGCGGCGAGGTGCTGCACGACCGCTACCGGGTGCTGACGCTCGAACACTCCAGCGTGCCGAACGCGCTCGCCGCGATACTCCTGCACGTGCGCGACACCACCGGGCAGCTCCCGCACATCTACTTCGAGTGGACCGAGGGCAACCCGTTCGCCCAGTTCCTCCGGTTCTTCCTGTTCGGCCAGGGCGAGGTCGCCCCGGTCACCCGCGAGGTGCTCCGCGAGGCGGAGTCCGACCGCAGCCGCCGCCCGCGCGTCCACGTCGGATAGCGCTTTCCGTGCGCGCGGCGGGTGTTGGGAAAGCGCTTGCCGCGCGCGGCGGGGCGGCGGGAAAGCGCTTGCCGCGCGCGGCGGCTGCGGCCCCGGGCGGGGTGGTCAGGAGGGCGTGGTCTCGCGGGTCCAGGCGCCGATGCCGAGGCGGCCGGTGGTGCCGAGGTCGAGTTCGGGGGTGACGGTCACGGGCGCCGCGTCCGGGGTGGGGCGCACCCGCAGGTACGGGGCGAGGACCGGCTCGGACGAGGCGTCATCGGTGTTGCGCCACACCACCGTGGAGCCCGCGCCCTCGCCCGGGGCCAGCACGATCCGCTGCGGCGGGGAGTCGGCGCCGGTGCCGGTCGCGATCGCCGCACCGCCCTTCAGGACCTGCAGCGGGTCGACCGGCTTGTGGGCCTCGTCCAGCGCCTGCACCTGCGGGTAGCCGTTCAGCGTCACCGGAGCCGTCCCGCAGTTCACCAGGTGCAGGCCCACCACCCGCAGGCCCATCGCCGCATCGCCGCGGTCCGCGTACAACCGCACCCCCGACGCCGGGCACGGCCCGCCCTCGGAGGGCGCTTCGGCGGTCGGGACGCTGCGCACCCGGGTGATCTTCACGCCCGGGACGATCGGCTGCCCGGAGGCCAGGCCGCGCGGACCGCCGGAGCCGACGTCGAGGCGGCCGCGGGCGGTCGCGCCGGGCGGCACCGCCACCACCGTGCCGGTCGGGTTGGTGTTCATCCGCTCATCGGCGCCCGTCCATTCGAACAGGACCGAGAAGTCGGCGGCCTCGGAGCCCGTGTTGGTCACCTCGAACTCCGCGCAGGCGTCGCTCACGGAGAGGATCCGCACCCCGTTCCGGACCCAGCCCTCCCGTGCCGCCCCCTGCGGCGGCGCCCCGCACGGCCCCGCGCTCGCCGACGGTCCGGCTGCTCCGGCCGCTCCGGCATCCGCGGTCACCTCCCCGCACCCGGCCAGCAGGGCGGCGGCGGACACGGCGGCGGCGGTGAGCACGGCGGAGCGGGCGGGCCGGGCAGACCGGGCGGTGATGGTAGGCATCCGAAGAGTCGATCACGCCGCGGTCGGTCAGTCCGTGACCCCGGTCACAGCGCGGGCAACAGCCCTGCAACAGCGTGCCCGCCCGGATCCTGATGCGGGGTCAGCGCGTGAGACGGCGCACCTGCTCAGGCCCGGGCGACCGGCACGCCCTCGGGACGGCCGGCCAGCAGCGCCGCCAGGTGGTCGGCGCAGCGCAGCGCGGCCTGTTCCACGGCGCCGTGCGTCATGCCCGCCACGTGCGGGGTGAGCAGGGCGTTCGGGAGGCCGGACAGTGGGGAGGCGAAGGCGGCGTGCTCGTGCTCGAAGGTGTCGACGGCCGCGCCCGCCAGCGGGTGGGCCGGGTCGCGCAGGGCCGCGGCGAGCGCGTGCTCGTCGACCAGACCGCCGCGGGCCGTGTTGACCAGCAGCGCGCCGGGACGCAGCAGGGCCAACTCCCGGGGGCCGAGCAGTCCGCGGGTGCCGGGGGTCAGCGGCAGGTGCAGCGACAGCACGTCACTGGCGGCCAACAGTCGCTCCAGGGAGTCGAGTTGCTCGACTCCGGCGATGCGTGCGGGATTCCGTGACCAGCCCAGCACCCGTGCGCCGAGTGCCGCCGCCCGGACCGCCAGGGCCCGGCCGATCCGGCCGAGCCCGACCACGCCGAGGGTCAGCTCGGACAGGCCCCGGGCCGGCGGGGGAGCGGTCCAACAACCTTTGTGGCAGGCCGTGTTCAGGTCGACCAGGCGGCGGGTCAGGGCCAGGATCCGACCGAGTGCGAACTCGGCGACGGCGTCCGCGTTCGACCCCGGGGTGTGCGTCACCGTCACGCCGAGCCGGGCGGCGGCGGCCAGGTCGACGTGGTCGGTGCCGGCGCCCGCGCGGCCGATCACCCGCAGCGGCCGGTCCAGCGCCCGATCGGTGGCCGCCGTCAGGAACCCGGCCCGCAGCGGCACTCCGGCCCGGGACTTCAGCGCGTCGAAGCCGCGTCCGCCGTCCCGCACCGCGTCGCGCAGGACCGACTTGTCGAACGGGTCGAGGTCGGTGAACGAGAGCCGCCCGGCCCAGGCGGCCCGCGTCGCCGCCGGATCGGCCACCCGGCGCAGGTTCAGCGTCACGTCGAGACCGTGACCGAGCAGTCGGTCGAGTTCCCGGCCGAGCAGTTCCCCGGGTGCCGCGTCGAGCAGCAGGACCCGCCCGGTCACATCGGAAGCGAGTGCAGACGGACCGGGCCGGCCGGCCAACCGGTGCCCGGGGAAAGCGGTTTCCACATCGCGCCGAGCGGGACGGGCACCGGGCCTTCGGGCTGATCGGCCGTCACCGGCCCGGGCAGGGCGAGCCAGCCGAGGCGGGCGTAGAGCGGAGCCCGGTCCGGGAAGCAGAACAGCAGCGCCCGGTCCAGGCCGTCGGCGCGGGCGGCGTCCAGCGCGCCGGTGACGGCCACCCGGGCCAGGCCCCGGCCGCGCAGTGCCGGATCGACGAGGACGCCGCCGACGCCCGCGACCTCGAAGCGCTGACCGCCGACCTCCACCGGCACCACCACGAACCCGGCGTGCGCGACCACCCGGCCCTCGTGCCGGACACCGAAGTGCCGCTCCTTGGGCCGCCAGGTCACCCCGAGCGGCCCGGTCCCGAACGGGTCGGCCGCGCCGCCGGCCAGCGCCCGGATCTCCGGCGGGCCCCAGTCGGCGAGCTCCGCCACCGTGAACTGCTGTGCGTCATCCATCCGTTCCGCCTCCTCCAGTGCTACGAGCAGTCGCAGCAGCACCCGTCGCAGCCGCAGCCGTCGCACCCGCAGCAGCCGTCCTCGGGGCAGCAGCTCCCGTCGCAGCCGCTGCAGCAGTCGCACGCGTCGCAGCAGGAGTCGCAGTTCCGTCGGCAGAACCCCTTGCGGCGCTCCCGGGAGAACGGGTGGTCGTGCTCGCAGCACAGCAACTGGCAGGTGCAGGCCATCGCCAGCCAGGCCGCACACCCGGCCACCAGGCCCCGGCGCGGCTTCGCCGGCACCGGCGGCAGCTGCGGATCCGACGGCGCGTCAGGGTCGGTCGGCGCGGCCGGCCCCGCCGAGGTGTCGGCAGCTGTCCCGGACGGCGCCGCACCCGCCGGCGCCCGGTGCGTGCACGCGCGCCCGGGCCGGCCGAACACCCGGTCCACCGCCTCGCCGGTCTCGTGCGCCAGCAGCCGGTGCACCAGCGCCCGGTCGGTGAACTCCACTTCCGCCAGGGCGAGTCCGATGCCGTGCACGGCGTCCCGGCAGAGCCGCTGCGCCTCCTGCTGGGAGGTGCCCGAGACGGTGAGCGGGTTCCACAGGCCCTGCGCCTCGTCCTGCTGCCGGTCCTCGGCCGCGTCCAGCAGGTGCGCCAGCCGCCCGAACAGCCGGCCCGCCTCGGCGAGCGCCGCCGCGTTGCCCGGACGCCCGGCCAGCACGGCCGTGTGCGCGAACGCCGCCGCCGTCGCCTCCTCGGTCGGCGCGGTCGCCAGCAGCAGCGGACCACCGGCCGTCACCAGCCGCTCCGCCTCCTCCTGACGGGCCGCCGCGGCCAGCAGCACGCCGGTGTCGAACCCGACGGCGGCCGCGCTGCCGGCGCTCTGCCGCTCCCAGCGCCGGGTCACCCGGCGCGCCCCCGCCGCGACCGGGCGGCGCGCGAACACGCCGTCCCCGTCCAGCACGTGGTCCCGGACCTTCACCGACGCCAGCGCGAGCGACACCGCCGCCGCCAGCCGCGCCCCCTCGCCCCGGGCCACCGGGGCCGTCCGCATTCCGCGCAGCGGGCACGGGCCCGCCGTCCGCCGGTCCGGGTCGCGCGGGGACTGCGCCTCGACCAGCACCGAGATCACCAGGCCGTCGTAGTTGGTCGCGCTCCGCGCCAACTGGCCGTGGTCGTCCCGCAGCGCCAGGCACAGCCCGCACAGGTGCGCCAGCCAGGAGGCGTGCAGGCGCTCCGACAGCCGGTGCCGACACGGCCTGATGATCCCGAACAATGCCCCGCCCCTTCCGGCCCCCGTCCGCCATGATCGGCGGTCATCCTAGTGACGCACCCTCACCCCCGAAGGTTCCGGCCCCCGCCGAACCCGGCCGGCTTCCGTCGGACTCCGGACGCTGCCGCACAGCGAGGCGGGCGGGGCCCGCACCGGGTGCGTGATCAGGCCGCGGTCGTGCCGGCGGCCAGTCGCAGGATCTCCGCGGCGACGGCTTCCGGCTCCGCGGCGACCGTGACGTGGGCGACGCCGTCGAGCGCGGGGTGGGCGCCGACGCGGACGGCGTGCCCGGCACGGCCGAGCAGGGCGAGGTCGTTGATGTCGTTGCCGAACGCGCTGTACCGGTCGACGCCCAGCGAGGCCAGGGCCTCCCACTTGTCGGTGGTGCCAGGCGCGAAGTCGATGATCGCCTCGCCCTCGTGGTGGTTGACGGACAGTCCGAGGGCGCGGCAGGACTCCGCCAGGCCGTGCAGGTCGGACGCCGAGACCACCAGGAACTTGACCACGGCGGGCAGTTCGGCCAGTTCGACCCGGCGGCCCAGCCCGTGCGCCTGGACGCGGCCGATGATCGGGTGGTCGCCGGGGCCGGTGTAGGCGTAGTCCCACGGGCCGTCGGCGAGGTAGCCGGCCCCGAACCGCTCGACCTCGCCGAGCAGCACGGCGAGGTCCTCGGCGGCGAACACGGAGCGCGTCCGGACCTGTCCGCCGACCGAGACCAGGCTGCCGTTGCCGCCTATCAGGGTCGCGCCGGGGAACGCCCCGCCGAGCACCGGGAGCAGGTCGCGGACCGGCCGCGCGGAGGCGAAGACCAGGTGGTGGCCGGCCCGTTCGCAGGCGTCGAGCGCGGACAGGATGCGGGCGTCGATCGTCCTGCCGTCGAAGCAGAGCGTGCCGTCGATGTCGAAGACCGTGATGGGACCGGTGGAAGTGATCATGATCGAGAGTACCGGGCGGCGACCGTGCACGACCTACCGGCCCCCACCGGCCGAGGGCTCCGGAGCAGTGCGCCTGACGGCCCCTCGGGCCGCCCGGCGCCGCGCGGCCACCCGGGTGGGCGCTCACCCGGGTCCGGCCACCCGGGGCCGGCTACCCGTCCGCCGGGCCGCCGTCCGGCCCGCCGGTGAAGAGCAGGCCGGCGGGGGAGGAGAGCTGCCACGGGTGGACGGGGCCGCCCGGGCCCGGATCGGGGGCGACGGCCAGAGTGTGGCCGGTGTCGAGGACCAGGCGCAGGCCCCCTGCGGGGGTGACGGCCGCGCCGGTGACCGTTGCGCCCGACAGTGCGCCCAGTGCACCGGACGGTGCGACGCCGAGCGCCGGGTAGAAGTGGTCGACCTCTGCGCCGCGCAGCAGCCGGAAGTCGTTGCGGACCGTCAGCAGCAGCCCGTCGTCCAGCCGCAGGACCAGCCGGTCGCCGCCGCCGAGCGACCGCACCGTACGGCCCGTCAGGCCCAGCCCGGATCCGGGCTCGTGGTCACGGTCGTGCGCAGTCCTCGTCGAGCGCTCCATGCCCGCATCCTCCCCCGCCGAGCGCCCCGCTATCCGTGCGACGCGCCCGGCCCGGCCACGGCCGACAGCCCCGCTACGGCTCGGCCACCACCGGCGAACCCGACTGCGGCACCCCGTTCAGCAGCTCCGCCGGGCCCGCGCCCGACGGCAGCCCGAGCACGTCCAGGCACGCCGCCAGCCGCTGCGCGCCGGGCGGCGGCAGCAGCCGCTGCGCCTCCTCGGGGGTGAACAGGCCCCACTCGGCGATCTCCTCCTCCTGTATCCGGATCGTCGACAGCAGCTCGGACGTCACCGTCCCGCCGTCGAACACCAGGACGGTGCGCGCGAGTTCGTCGCCGTGGCCGGGCACCCAGTCGATCGCCAGCAGCCGGCCCGGCTCGCGCTCCCAGCCCAGCTCCTCCCGGGTCTCCCGCCGCGCCGCCTCCCGGGGCAGCTCGCGGTCCGCCTCGATCGAGCCGCCCGGCAGCACCCACACCGACTCGTCGTTCCACGGCGTCAGCCGCACCAGCAGCACCCGGCCGCGCCCGTCCCGGAACAGCATCCGCGCCTTGCCCCGGATCCGCGGCCGGCTCGCGTAGTAGGTCGCCCGGTCCATCGGCGGCGGCGGGGCCGGCCGGTCACCGCCCGGCGGCAGCAGCGCCGCGATCCCGGCCGCGCCGGTGTACCCCGGGTCCGGCCACGGCCGCAGGTGCAGCGCCGTGTGACCGGCCGGCATCCCGTCCGCCAGCTCCAGCGGCGCGGCCGATCGCGGCGCCAGCGCGCACGACCCGACCCGGCGGGAGAGCAGCGGCGCCAGCGCCGGCAGCAGCTGCTCGGGCGTCAGGTGCACCAGCGCGTCCAGCTCCGCGGCCTCCAGCCGGATCGCCGCCCGCTGCTCCTCGGTCAGCGGGTCCGCCCAGTACAGGAACGCCGCGATGGGCGGCCTGCGGTGGTAGCGGGACCAGTCCAGGCAGGCGAGTTCGCGCAGCACCGGGGTGATGCCCAGCTCCTCCTGGATCTCCCGGACGGCGGTGTGCCGGGGCGACGGGTCGGAGGCGTCCCAGCCGCCGCCCGGCACCGAGATCGGGTGCTTCGCCCGGTACGACACGCGGGCCACCATCACCCGGCCCTGCTCGTCGGGGAACAGCACCCCGGCCGCCGCCAACAGTCCACGCCCCGTCATCGCTGTGTTCCCCTCGTCCCGGACGATCAGCCTTCCCCCGCAAGCATGCCGCAGGAGCGGTGGCCCGAACCGCCGACGACGGCGAGCCCGTGACGACCGGTCAGGTCGGTCACGGGCTCGCCGTCGCGGCCCGGAGCGGGGGCCGCCGCGCCGTCAGGCGTTCGCGCCGGTCTCCTGGAGCTGCGCGTACGGCGCGAGCTTGCGGATCGACTCGATGCTCTTCAGGCACTGCTCCCGGGACTCCTCCGGGTCTCCGGTCACCACGATCGCGCCGTTGCTCGCCTTCAGCCGGAACCGGTGGTTGCCCGACTCGTCCACGTACAGCTCGAACTTCCCAGCCATGCCAGTGATTGCCTCTCACTCGGGTACGTCCCCCGAAACGGCACCGTACGGACTGCCCGGGGGCGCCGCCCGCCGGAGCGGGCCATCCGGGGGTGCGCCGCGCGGTCGTGGCGTTCGGCCACGACGGGCCCGCGGCCGCGCGGAGCCGCGGGCATCGACAGCGGGTTGCGGAGGATCGAACTCCGAACGTCGATGGACGGGGTGCTCCTGCGTCAGCCATCCTGTGGGCCGTCAGAATACGCGTACGAAACGTGACTTCGACGCCGTCCGGCCGGCGGCCGGACGGATCGCATCCCCGGAGAGGCGGAGCAGATGACACTGGCCCCTGAGAGCGGGGCGACGCGCCCTGGCCGCAGACGAACACTGCGGCGCGGTGCGGCGGCGGGACTGGCGACCGTCGTGGTCGGGGCGCTGGCGGCGGTGCTGCCGGCCGCGGCGGGGCACGCGGAGCCGGCGCGACAGCCGGTCCACGCCGCCGACCGGAACGGCACTTCGGTCACGGCTCCCGTGCAGTACGGGTACCAGGCCCCCGCGCCCGTCGTGACCGGCATCGCGCCGAACCACGGCCCGCTGGCGGGCGGTACGGCCGTCGTCATCACCGGCAAGTACTTCACCGGGACGACCGCCGTCCGCTTCGGCGCCGACACCGCGCAGTCGTACCAGGTCGACAGCGACACCCGGATCACCGCGGCCGCGCCCGAGAACGTCACGCCCGGCGCGGTCGACGTCGTGGTCCGGACCGCGACCGGCTCCAGCGCCGCCGTGCCGTACACCTACGACGTGACGCCGCCCGTGCTGACCGGCATCGCGCCGGACCGCGGCCCGCTGGCCGGCGGCACCACCGTCACCCTCACCGGCAGCGACCTGAGCGGCGCCACCGCGGTGAACTTCGGTTCCGCGCCCGCCACTTCGTTCACCGTCGTCGGTGACGGCCGGATCACCGCCACGGCCCCGGCGGCGAGCGCCGTCGGCCCGGTCGACATCACCGTCACCACCCCCGGCGGCACCACGGCCGGCCGGGCGTTCACCTACCAGGACCCGGCGGTCACCGGCTCGTTCGTCTTCCACCAGTACTCGGACCCGAGGGCCGGTTCCACGGTGAAGGCGGGCGACAGGGTGACCTACGACGTCTCGGTCGCCCAGCAGGGCCCGGACGACGTCCGGGGCGCCAGCATCGCCGGCGACCTGTCGCAGCTGCTGGACGACGCCGCCTACAACGGGGACGTCACGGCCTCCCACGGCACCGCCGAGGTCGAGGACGGGAAGCTGACCTGGACCGGCGACCTGATCGTGGGCTCCAGCGTGGCGGTCCGGTTCTCGGTCACCGTGACGGGCGAGGGCGACGGCCGGCTGCACAGCGCCGTCACCACCACCGACCCCGGCAAGCGCGGCAGTTGCCGGGCGGAGTCGAGCTGCGAGACCGACCTGACGGTCCAGGGAGCGAGCACCCCGAGCCCGACCCCGACGCCGACGGTCGCCCCGACCCCGACGGTCGCCCCGACCCCGACGGTCGCCCCGGTGCCGACGCCGGCCGCCGTCGACGGCGGTCGGGTCACCGGCGGCAACCCGGGCCCGGCCGCGCCGGCCCAGCAGGACGGGTCGGGCATCCTGGCGAGCACCGGGGCCGACGTGGCGGCCCCGGCGGCGACCGGACTCGCGCTGCTGGTGGTCGGCGGGCTCACCGTCGCTCTCACCCGGCGCCGGGGCCGGCGGGCCTGACGGAGGCTCGGCCTGACGGGCGGGGCGCCCGCGGCAGCCGGCCGCGCGGGAGTGCCGCCCGTCGGCGTTCCGGGGACCTGACGGAGACTCAGCCCGGAGTCTCGCGGACGACCGTCGCCGCGGGGCGGTCGGTGCGGACGCCCTGGTAGCGGGGGGCGCGCAGGCGGCCGTCGCGGGTCCACTCGGTGAAGCCGACCTGCACGACGAGTTCGGGGCGCACCCAGTGCGGCCCGCGCAGCGGAACCTCCTCGGCGAACGGGCTCACCGGGGAGGCGAGTTCGACCAGGACGCGGTGCAGGGCGCGCAGCGTGCTGGTGTCGAAGCCGGTGCCGACCTTGCCCGCGTAGCGCAGCCGGCCGTGCTCGTGGTAGCCGAGCAGCAGCGCGCCGAACGCCTCCCGGCTGCCCGCCGGGTCGGTCCAGCCGCCGACCACGAACTCCTGCCCGGTCTCGCACTTCAGCTTGAGCCAGTCACCGGAGCGGGTGCCCGTGTAGCGGCCGGCGGCGCGCTTGGCGATCAGCCCCTCCCAGCCCCGGGCGCAGGCCTCGGCGAGCGGGACGGGGACGCCCGGCTCGGCGGCCGTGTACTCGGACAGGCGCAGCGGCGGGCCGAACTCGACGGCCTCGGTGAGGAGTTGCTTGCGGTCCAGCAGGGGCAGGCCGGTGGTGTCGTGCCCCTGCAGGGCCAGCAGGTCGAACAGCACGTAGTCGACGGTGACGCCGCTGGCCAGCGCCCGGACGGGGTCGTGCAGTCCCATCCGTTGCTGGAGCCGGGCGAAACTGGTCCGGCCGTCCTCGAAGGCGACGATCTCGCCGTCCACCGCGAAGCGCGGCACGGGTTGCGCGGCGAGCGCCGCCACCAGCTCCGGGTAAGCGCTTTCCAGTTGCTGGCCGGTGCGGGAGCGCAGGGTCACCCGGTCGCCGTCGCGCACCGCCAGCGCGCGGATCCCGTCCCACTTCCGTTCCAGCACCCAGCCCTCGTCGAACACCCGCCGGGCGCTCGACACCGCCAGCATCACTCCGCCACCGCTCACCCCGGCAGCCGTTCCCCGCCCGCACCGCCCGCGAATCCGGCGCTCACCCGCCCGGCTGATCGCCCGTCGTCCGCAGCCGGCCGGCCGACGGCGGGTCACTCAGCCGGCGCCCGTTCCAGCAGTGGGCGTTCGGCGGCGAGCCAGCGCTGGAGGCGGTCCCAGCGGGACCAGCCGCCGTAGGAGTCGAAGTACCCGACGAACGCGGGCTCCCCGGCGGCGACGCGACGGCCGACGAAGGCCCGGCAGACGGCGGTGGCCTGCTCCAGGACGGCCGGGAGCGCGGCCCGGTCGGCGGCCGGGAGGCCGTACGCGTCGGCGAACAGCCGCAGCCGGCGCCGGACGTCCAGCCGGGCGCGGCCGGTCTCGGCGGCCGTCTCCGGGTCGAGCACCGGCACCCAGTAGCGGGCCGCCATCGCCACGTCCCACACCGGTCGCCCGGGCGCGGCCAGGTCGAAGTCGATCAGCGCGGCGGCCGCGCCGCCCCGGAACACCACGTTCTCCACGCACACGTCGTTGTGGCAGAGCAGTGCCCCGCCCTCCGGGTCCGCCAGCTCCTGCGACCAGTCGGCGCGCCCGTCGAACGGCGTGCGCGCGGCGGCCTCGTGCCAGCGCCGCAGCAGGCGTCCCACCGAGACCAGCGCCTCCTCCCCGAGCGCCCACCGCGGGTACGGCAGCACGGCGACGTCCCCCGGCAGGAACTCCAACCGCTGCCGCCCGCCCACCGGTTCGCCCACCGGCACCGGGGCTCCCGCGAACCCGCCGGCCCGAAGCGCCGTCAGAAAGCCGTGCAGCGCCGCCGCCTGCACCGGCGCGGGCCGCTCCACCACCGCCCCGCGCCGCACCACGGCGCCGGCGTTCGCCAGCCCGCCGGTCAACTGTTCCTCGTCCATCCGCCGATCCTTCCCGCCCGGACGTCCGTGGTCCAGCGTGCCCCCGCCGTCAGACCAGCCGGGCCGTCACGGTCTTCGGGCGCTGGTACTCGCGGAGGGCGAGGGTGGACAGGTCGGTGCCGGCGCCGCTGCTACGGCGGCCGCTGTGCGGGAGTTCGGCGGACTGGGCGAGGTGGCAGTTGAGCCAGACCTCGCCGGCGGAGAGGCGGTCGGTGAGGGCCAGGCCGGTGGAGAGGTCGGTGGTCCAGACGGAGGCGGCGAGGGCCTGCGGGACGGACTCGGCGAGGGTGACGGCGTGGTCGAGCGTGGTGGCGCGCTGGACGGTGAGCAGCGGGCCGAAGACCTCCTCGACCACGGCCGGGTCGTCGGCGGGCAGGTCGGCGAGGACGGTCGCGGGCCGCCACAGGCCGTCGCCGCGGCCGGGCGCGGTGCGGACGGTCTTCGCGGCGCTGGCGGCCAGGATGCGGTCGTAGCGGGCGGCCTGGTCGCGGTTGTTGAGCGGTCCGAAGTCCCGGCCGGCGTGGCGCTCGGCCATCGCGGCGGCGAGCGCGGCCACCGCGGCGTCGTACGCCTCGTCGAGGACGATGACCCGGGCGGGGGCGGCGCAGCTCTGGCCGGCGTTGTAGGTGCAGGCGGCGGCGAGCTGCCGCCAGGTGTCGGCGGGGGCGTCGGGCAGGACCAGGACGGGGCTGTTGCCGCCGAGTTCGAGGCTGACGGGGGTGAGTCCGGCGCGGGCCGCGACGTCGGCGCCGCCGGCGGGGCTGCCGGTGAAGGCGATCAGGTCGCAGCCGGCCCCGACCAGCAGCCGGCCGGTCTCGCGGTCGCCGGGCAGGGCGGTCAACACGCCCGGGCCGAGGGCCTGTTCGGCGTGCGCGGCGAGCAGCAGCGCGCTGTCGGGGGTGGTCTCGGCGGGCTTGAGGACCACCGTGTTCCCGGCGGCCAGCGCCGGGGCGCAGCGCCAACCGGCCATCAGCAGAGGGTAGTTCCACGGGACGACGGCGGCGACCGTGCCGACCGGTTCCCAGCGCACCCAGCTCTGGTGACCGGCCAGGTAGTCGCCGGCGGCGGGCGCGGCGTTGGCCCGGACCGCGCCGCCGTAGAACCGGAACAGGTCGGCGACCTCGGCGATCTCGCCGTCCGTCTCGGACCCGGGCTTGCCGGTGCCGGCGGACTCGGCGGCGGCGTACTCGTCGGCGTGGCGCTCGATCAGGTCGGCGAGTGCGGCGAGCCGGCGGTGGCGTTCGCGCGGGGTGAGGGCGGCCCAGCGGGGCCGGGCGTCGCGGGCGGCGGCGACGGCGGCGGACACCTCGGGGGCGCGGCCGGGGGCCAGGGTGCGGCGGACGGCGCCGGTGCGGGGGTCGATCAGGTCCATCTGCGGTGCTCCAGGGGTTGCACGGTCGGTCGCACGACCGGGTGGCCGGTGACCGGGGCGGGTCACAGGTCGTAGGCGCGCAGCCAGAGTTCGAGGGTGAGCAGCAGCCACAGCTTGCCGCCCTGGCGGGGCAGCAGCAGGCCGCTGCCGCGCATCCAGGTCTCCACCGTGTCGGGCCGGAACAGGCCGCGGGCGCGGGCGGCGGGGCCGAGCAGCAGGTCGCCGGCGAGTTCGCTGAGCGGGCCGCGCAGCCACTGCTGGACGGGCACCCGCATGCCGCTCTTGGGCCGGTAGGTGACGGTGTCGGGCAGCAGGTCGCGCACCGCCTCCTTGAGGATCCACTTCTCCTCGGTGCCGCGGAGCTTGAGCGCCGGCGGGGTGCCGAAGGCGTGGTCGACCACCTGCCGGTCGAAGAGCGGCGAGCGGCCCTGGACGCCCTGCGAGGAGGTCAGCCGCTCGACCTTGGTGAGGATGTGGTGGGCGCCCTTGGTGCGCAGGTTGCAGTGCAGCAACTGGTCCAGCAGGGACGGCATCCGGCGGTCCGTCAGGTACGGGGCGACGTGCCGGCGCGGGTGCGCGGCGGGGCCGAGCGCGTCCAGTTCGGCCAGGGCGTCGCCGGTCAGCAGGACCGGCAGGTCCTCCCAGCACTTGCGGTAGGTGTGCAGGTAGGCGTCGGAGCGGGCCTGCTCGGACGGGTCGTCGCGGAGCAGCTCGAACACCAGCATGGCGAGGTTCTTCGGCCCGCCGAACACCGGGTCGCCGCCCTCGCCGTTCAGCGACACGCTCAGCCCGTCGCCGGCGACCGCCTCGGCGAGCATCAGGTTCGGAACGGTCAGCGGGTCGCCGACCGGGCTGTCGAGCAGGGCGACGGTGTCGGCGAGGCGGGCCGCGACCTGCTCGCCGGGCACCGTCAGCACCTGGTGCCGGGTGCCGCAGTGGGCGGCGACCAGCCCCGAGTAGCCCAGCTCGTTGGGCAGTTCGTTGCCGAAGCTGATCGAGTAGGTGTGCACCGGCCGGTCGTGCAGCCGCGCGGCCAGCGCCGTCACCAGCGAACTGTCCACGCCGCCGGACAGCAGCACCGCGACGTCCTCGCCGTCCGGCAGCCGTCGTGCCACCGCCCGCTCCAGCAACGCCCGCAGTTCAGCGGCGAACTGATCGGACGTCAGGTCCTGGTCGGAGGTGCGGTGCTGCGGTTCCCAGAACTCCTCGACCCGGACCGAGCCGTCCGCGCGCAGCCGGGTCACCCTGCCGGGCAGCAGTTCGGACACGCCGCGCAGCAGCGTCTCGGCGCCCGGCAAGTAGGCGAAGGTGAGGAACGAGCGGACCGCGGCCAGGTCCAACCCGGTGTCCACGTCAGGGCGTTCGCGCAGTGCGCGGAGCGAGCTGGAGACCGCCCAGCCGCCGCCGCTGGTGCGGCAGTGGAAGGCCGTGCGGGCGCCGACGTGGTCGCGGACGAGGACCAGGTCCGGGCCGTCCAGCACCGCGAGGGTGAACATGCCGTCCGCCGCGCGCAGCCCGTCCGGACCCAGCGCCAGCCAGCAGCGCAGCAGCAACTCGCCGTCCGGGCACGCAGGTTCGGCCGGGCGTCCGGCGGCGGACAGGGCGGCGTGCAGCTCCGCCCGGTTGTGCAGGGTGACTTCGCCGACGGCGGTGCGGCCGTCCACGGTGAACGGGCCGTCCGCGAAGCCGGGCACGCCGGTCAGCAGGGCGGCCGAGCTGCGCCGGCCGCCGGACTCGAACGGGCCCGCCACCAGGCCGGGTTCGGGCCGCCGCTCGCCGTCGGCGGGCAGCGAGACCACGGTGTAGCGGGCCGGCCCGCGCACCGCCGCTCGGGCGGGCGCGGCCAGGCGCTGCGGCTCAGCCAAAGTCGTCCCCGTCCCAGGCGTCGGCGCCGTCCGACGCGTCCTGCCCGTCGCCGCCGTCCCCGGCCGTGCCGAAGCCGTCGTGGTCGTCGAACCCGTCGTCGGGCCCGTCGTCGAAGCCGTCACCGTCACCGCCGTCACCGCCGCCGCCGTCACCGCCCGAGGACCGGGCGCGCTCGGCCTCCCGGCGCAGCTCCTCCTCCTCGTCGGGGGAGAGCAGTTCGGGCGCGTAGTGGGCGGCCGCGATGCCCGCGCCGAGGCCGAGCGCGCCGAGCACCACGCCGACCCGGCCGGGGAAGGAACTGCGGTTGACCAGCACGTACCGGCCCTGCCCCCACACCGTGCGGCCGTAGCCGATGTCGCGGCCGTAGCCGGCCCGGCCGTCCGCGTGCAGGCGCTTGACCAGGTCGCGGCCCAGGCGCTCGTCGGTACCGGAGTCGCCCCGGTCGTCGCGCCAGTGGATCCGGCCGTCCGCGCCGCGGCTGCGCCACTCGCTGCGGCCGTCGGAGTACCGGCGGTGCACCGTGCCGTCGGCCAACAGCTCGTCGCTGTAGGTGATTTCGGGTGGCTGAGTCATCGTCCACGGTCCTCGGGGGTCAGGGCGTCGGCCAGGTCAGGAAGCCGGTGTCGCGGGCCCGGGTGGGCGCGGCCGGACGGGCGGGCGGGGCGAAACCGCCGCCGCGGACGGTGCGCAGCACGGTCCGCAGCAGCCGGGCCGGGCGGATCGCCGCGAGCTCCGCGACCCGGCCGCGGGCCAGCCATTCCCGTTCGGCGGCCGGCAGTTCGGCGGGCAGGTCCTCGGCGTCGCACCCCGGGCGGCCGGCGGGTGCGGCCAGGTGCAGGGCGGCGGCGTGGCGCGGCAGCAGGCCCATGGTGCGCACCCGTAGCCGGGGGCCGGCGTGCTCGCGCACCCGCGCGAACAGCTCCAGCCCGGCCGGGGAGGCGTCGTGCAGCACGTGCACCACGGCGTCCCCGGCCCGCTCCAGGGCGGCCACCAGTCGGGCGTCGAGCGGCAGCCGGTCCGGCGTGAGGACCGGGCACCCCCCTTCCAGGTGCAGCCGGTTGGCCAGCAGCATGGCGGCGATCGCCGGGTCCTGGCAGACCAGCAGCCGGGGGAACGCGTAGTCGTACAGGTCGCCCTCGGGCCCGGGCCGGTGCGGGCGCGGGGCCACCGGGTCCGGGAGGACCGGAAGTCGGGGCTGCCGGGCGAGCGCCGCCGCGAACCGCTCCGCGGACAGCAGCGGCCGGGTGGTGTACCGCAGCCGGTGCGGGCCGCGGTGCAGCGGGAACAGCGTCCGGTCCGTCTCGTAGTACAACTGCCGTGCGGTGAAGGCGAGATGGCCGGGCCGCGCGCAGCGGTCGGCGGCCCGCCGGACGGCCCGGTCGAGCAGGCCGGCGGGTATCGCCGGTCCGCGCGTCACCGCGCACCGCCCACGGCCGGCGGGGCACCGAGGGCCCGGTGCCGCGGGGCCCGGGCCGCCGGTCGCAGGGGGCTCACCGGGCGCCGTCCGCGGGGCGGGCCGACGGGGCGTCAGGGGCCGGGCGCTGGGCCGGCAGGGCCTGGGGCCAGGTGAGGAAGCCGATCCGTTCGGCGCGGCGGCGGGTCTCGGCGGGCGTCTCCGCCTCGGGCGCGGCGGGCGCGGGGGCGGCGAGGGCGCGCTCGACGGCCCGCTCGGCGAGGGCGAGCAGCTTGGCGGGCCGCAGGGTGATCAGCGGGCAGTACCAGCCTTCCACCAGCCAGTTCCGCTCCTGCTCGGTGAGCCGCTGCCAGCCCGGGGAGGCGGCCAGCAGCCACGGCACCGGTCGCGGCGCGGAGAAGTGCCGCAGCCGGAGCGCCTTCGCCGGGGCGAGCACCGCGCGGGGCGCGAGTCCGGCGTCCACCACCCGCCGCCCGGCCAGTTCGGCGCGGAGCGTCGCGGTGCGGGCCAGCGCCGTCAGCGACAGGTCGCGCAGCACCACGACCGGCAGCTCGGCCGGGATCTTCTTCACGTCGTCGACCAGCAGTACCCGGTGGCGTTCCGCGAAGTCGTTGGTGCGCAGGAACGCTGCCACGGCCGGGAGTTCGCAGAGCATCACGGCCCGCGCCTCGACGGTGCCGGGCTTCGACGCCTTCGGCGGGTACTCGGTCAGCCCGGCCGGGAGGTCGCCGTAGACCTCCCGCCAGCGGCCGATCACCCGGCGCTCGAACTCCGGCAGCTGCATCCCGGGCCGCATCGGCGTGTCCGCCTTGAGCCGGCGCGAGCCGGCGAACTGCTGCCCCGACAGGATCGCGGCGACCAGCGCGACGGGCCCCAGCAGGAACCAGGCGAAGCCGCCGATCCCGGCCGCCAGCGAGACGGCGATCAGCGCGACCACGGCCAGCACTGCGCCGCCGGCGGCGCTGCCCTCGTGCTCGTCGCTGCTCGGGAACCGGTACAGGCGGCGCTCGTTGAGCCAGTACAGCTGCTCCACGGTGATCCGCAGCCCGTCGGGGGTGGCCTTGGCGACCAGGTCGCGGAACTTGGTGTCGTGCAGCCGGCCCGGCTCCACCTTCGGGTCCAGGGCGAACGCCTTGCGGCAGCGCGAGCAGGTGTGCCCGCTGCGGTTGCGCTGGAGCAGGTTGGTCTGGCAGTGCGGACAGATCATCGGGCGTTCTCCCGGTTCATCGGGCGTGCTCGATCGGGGGCGTGGTCGTGGGGCGGGACGGGCGCGTCACCGGGAGTCCTCCAGGGCCGCCGCGATCCGGCGCAGCCGGAGCGCCAGCCGCTCCCGGACGGTCACCGTACCCACCCGCTGACGGGCCGTCACCTCGCGCAGCGCCGCTGCGAGTTCGGCCTCGCCGCGCTCCTGGGCGACCTCGGCGGTGATCGCGTAGTCCTCGTGGTCGATGCCGTAGCCGGTGTTCGCGGCGAGGATCGCCAGCCGGTCGGTGCCGCGGTTGCCGAACGAGTGCGGCATCAGCTCGGGGATCCGGATCAGCGTGCCGGGCGCCAACTCGACCTCCGCCACCCGGCGCCGGCGCTCGTCGTACAGTCCGCAGGACGCCGGGCCGAGCGCCAGCACCAGGTGCTCGCCGCCGTGCGCGTGCGGGGTGAACGCGGTGTGCGGTGCGACCAGGCCCAGCTTGTAGGTGGCGTTCGACGGCCGCTCCGGAGAGGTCTTCGCGTCGCCGATGAAGTAGTGCGCGAACTGCCGGTCGTCGATGAACCGCAGCAGCCCGCTGTCCGGATCGTCCGGGCCGAGTTCCCGCACGCCCGCGCGGTCGGCGCGCAGCACCCGCCCGTCCGGGCGCAGCCGGTACAGCTCGGCGCCGTCCGGCAGCGCGGACGCCTGTCGTGCCAGGCTCCGCAGCCCCCCGCGTATCGACACTCACGACCCCCTCGTCGGTGCTCTGCGGCGATGCTACCCGGGCTGCCGGGCCCGCTGACCAGCGGGATACTCGAACAGATGCTGAATTCTGCGGAGGTGATGGCGATGGCCGCGACTGCTGCCGGAACTCCCGGTCCCCGCCCGGTGCGCGGGACCTGGGCCTGGCTCACCGAGAAGCACAACTCCTCGCTGGTCTTCCTGCTGGCCCTGTCGCTGGGCCTGGCGCTGGTCGCCCCGCAGGTCACGCAGCTCTGGCTGCTGATCGTGTTCGCGGTGGTGTGGGGCGTGACCGTGGTGGCCTTCTTCTCCCAGTTCTGGGGCCGCCACGAGCACGCCCACCCGCGTCAACGCGCCCGGCACGCCGCCTGAGCGGCCGGCCGCGGCGCCCCGCCCGCGGCGCGGCCGCCGGCCCGGGGGGCGGGCCCGCGGGGGCGCAACTGCCCGGCCACACCGGGGGGTTGTGTGAGCACAAGGGGGTGGCGTGACCGGACAGCTCCCGCCCGTAGCCGGAGCGCTTGATCCCGCCGAACGGGAACGCCGGGTGGGAGGCCGTCATCCCGTTGAAGAACACCCCGCCGGCGCGCAGGTCGCGCACGCACCGCTCGCGGTCGCCGTCGTCGCGCGTCCACACGTTGGAACTCAGGCCGAACGGCGTGTCGTTGGCGATCGCCACCGCCTCGTCCAGGTCGCCGGCCCGGTACACGGTGGCCAGCGGGCCGAACGCCTCCTCGCGGTGGATCCGCATCCGCGGCGTCACGTCGGTGAGCACCGTCGGCAGGTAGTACCAGCCGTTGGCCAGCGCCGGGGCGTCCGGCCGCCGGCCGCCGCAGGCGACGCCCGCGCCGAGGCCGACAGCGTCGGTGACCAGCTCCTCCAGGTCGGTGCGCCCCTGCTCGGTGGCGAGCGGGCCGACCTCGGTGGCGTCCGCCATCGGGTCGCCCACCGTCAGCGCCCGCATCCGCGCGGTGAACCCGGACAGGAACTCGTCGTACACGGCCGTGTGCACGATGAAGCGCTTCGCCGCGATGCACGACTGGCCGTTGTTCTGCACCCGGGCCGTGACCGCCCGCGCGACCGCGGCCGGCACGTCCGCCGACGGCAGCACCAGGAACGGGTCGCTGCCGCCCAGTTCGAGGACGGTCTTCTTCACCTCGTCGCCGGCCACCCGGGCCACCGCGCGGCCCGCGCCCTCGCTGCCGGTCAGCGTCACCGCGGCGATCCGCTCGTCCCGGATCAGCGCCTCCACCGCGCGGGAGGGGATCAGCAGGGTCTGGAAGCAGCCCTGCGGGAACCCGGCCCGGGCGAACAGCTCCTCCAGGGCGAGCGCCGTGCGCGGCACGTTCGACGCGTGCTTGAGCAGGCCGACGTTGCCGGCCATCAGCGCGGGCGCGGCGAACCGGATCACCTGCCAGAACGGGAAGTTCCACGGCATCACCGCGAGCACCGGGCCCAGCGGCCGGTAGCGGACGAACGCCGACACCCCGCCGGAGTCCTCGACGTCCTCCTTCGCCGGATGCTCGTCGGCGAGCAGTTCCTCGGCCCGGTCCGCGTACCAGTGCATCGCCTTCGCGCACTTCGCGGCCTCCGCGCGGGCCTGGGCCAGCGGCTTGCCCATCTCCAGTGTCATGGTGCGGGCGATCTCGTCGTTCGTCTGCTCCAGCAACTCGGCCGCGCGGTGCATCAGTTCGCTGCGCTGCGCGAACGTGGACAGCCGCCACGACTCGAACGCGGACTGCGCCCGGGCCAGCCGGGCCTCCACGCCCGCCTCGTCCAGCGGATCGAAGACCTCGACGGTGCGGCCGTCGGCCGGATTGACGGTGGCGATGGGCATCGGGAAACCACTCCCTGCTCGGACGCCGCCCGGCCGGTCCGGGCGGGGCGGACAACGAGGGGAGCACGCGGAGGTGGCACCCGTGAACGCGGCGCTGCAAGCCGCTGCCCCGCCTCTCGGCCACTCCACCGGACTCCCCGCGTGACCTCGAACCTAGCAGCGGGAAAACCGCGACCGACGCTGCGACGCACCCGTGTGTCGAGTGAATCGGCGCCCGCGCCCCCGGCCGCCGACCCGAGCACCGCCGACCCGAGCACGGCCGGGCCGAGCACCGCCGCCCCGAGCACGGCCGGGCCGACGGCGGGCGGCACTACCCTGGGCGGCGTGCAGATCGACGACCTGAAGCGGCTCCGCAGGGCCCGCGACACCATGGACCGCGACTACGCCGAACCGCTGGACGTCGCCGCGCTGGCGAAGGTCGCGCTGATGTCGGTGGGCCACTTCCAGCGCAGCTTCCGCGCCGCGTACGGCGAGACGCCGTACAGCTACCTGATGACCCGTCGGATCGAGCGGGCGAAGACGCTGCTGCGGCGCGGCGACCTGTCCGTCACCGAGGTCTGCATGGCCGTCGGCTGTACCTCGCTCGGCTCGTTCAGCACCCGCTTCACCGAGCTGGTCGGCGAGAGCCCCAGCGCCTACCGGGCCCGCGACCACAGCGCCGCCGAGCACATCACCGCCTGTGTGGCGATGTACCTGACCCGCCCGATCCGCGGCACCGGCACGGGCCGGCCCGACAGCTCCGCCGCGCGGCCGATCAGGAACGGAGAAGCGGAAGCGGGCGCCGATCAGTAGCGTCGGAGGCATGGACATCAAGCTTTCGCAGTGCTTCATCGCCGTCGACGACCACGAGGCCGCGCTCGGCTTCTACCGGGACGCGCTCGGACTGGAGGTGCGCAACGACGTCGGCTTCGAGGGGATGCGCTGGGTGACCCTCGGCTCGCCGACCCAGCCCGAGGTGGAGGTCGTGCTGGAGCCGCCGGTCGCCGACCCGGGCGCCACCGACGCCGACCGGCAGGCCGCCGCCGAACTGCTCGCCAAGGGCCTGCTGCGCGCCGTCAACTTCCGCACCGCCGACTGCGACGCCACCTTCGAGCAGATCCGGGCCTCCGGTGCGGACGTGCTCCAGGAGCCGATGGACCAGCCGTACGGGGTGCGGGACTGCGCCTTCCGCGACCCGGCGGGCAACATGGTCCGCTTCGCCCAGCCCCGCAAGTGACCGCCTGACCGGCGCCGACCCGGGCGCCGTCCGGAGCTCCCTCCGGGCGGCGCCCGTCCGCGTGCTGACGGCGGACCGGCTCCGGCCCGCCTCCGGTCAGCCGGCGATCAGCGGGTAGTGGTCCGACAGGTCGGTGTAGGTGTACGAGGTGCCCCAGCTGCTGACCGTCCACGGCGCGCTGTGGAAGCGGTGCACCGTGTTGGTGTACTGCTGCGGCCGGGCGTGGTCGGCCCGGTAGAGGACGTAGTCGAGGTCCTCCTTGGGCTCGCCCGGGTAGCGATAGGCGGCGATCGAGTTGTCGACCGTGTCGAAGGAGTTCGCCCAGCCGTCGCGGGTGGTGGCCGGGGCCAGGTTGCCGTTGGCCAGCAGCGCCGGGTACTCGCTGCCGTGCGAGTCGATGTTCAGGTCGCCGGCCAGCACGACCGGCTCGCTCGCCGGGATCTGCTTGGCGTCCAGGAAGGCCTTCATCGCGCGCAGCTGACGGCCCCGGATATCGGCCGCCTGGCCGCTGGAGCACCCCGAGTCGGTGGACTGCAGGTGGGTGCCGACCACGTGGGTGCGCTGCCCGTTCACGTCGAGCTGCGCGTACACGAAGCCCTTGTTGGACCACCAGTCGGAGCCGCAGGCGTCCTTGAAGACGTACTGCTCCTTGCGCAGGATCGGCCACTTGCTGAGCAGCAGCACCCCGCCGTCCTCGGGGGTGGCACTGCTGTAGCTGCCGGAGGTGGCGTCCCAGCCGCCGGTGGAGCGGCCGACCACCGGCGTGTGGTACGGGTACGCGGCCGAGGCCCTGGAGACCAGCGCGTCGGAGCTCGCGTTGTCGAACGCCTCCTGCAGGACGACCACGTCGTGGCCCTGGAAGAAGTCGGCGCCCGCGATGGCCTGCGCCCGGTACGCCTGGCCCCAGTTCGGGTACAGGTTGGTGCTCATCAGGAAGGTGTTGTAGCTGAGCACGTCCAGCGGGGCGACGGTGAGCGGGGCGCTCTCGGCGTGCGCGGCGGTGACGGCCTGAGGGGTCGTCAGCAGGGTTCCTGCGGCGGCGATCACGGCGGCGAGGCGGGCGGCGCGGGACACGGGCATCGTGGCTCCGGAACAGGGAGAGGGTGGATGGTGCCGGTGGATGTTGTGCAGTCAACTCGGGGCGGAGTGACGGGGACAAGACACCGGAGGACGGGTGGGTGAACTCGGCCGAAACAGTGCCTACCGGCGAGTAGCGAGTGGCCGGAACCAGGGCGGACCGACAGGTGTCAACCAAAGGTTGACACCCTCGGAAGTGTCAACCTAAGGTTGCCTCATGGCTGACACCACGGGAGCGAACCCCTCCATCCGGCTCGACGACCTGATCGAGGGCATCAAGAAGTCCCACACCGGAGCGCTCGACCAGCTGTCCAGCGCCGTCCTGGTCGCCGACCACCTCGGCGACATCGCCGACCACCTGATCGGACACTTCGTCGACCAGGCCCGCCGCTCCGGCGCGTCCTGGACCGACATCGGCCGCAGCATGGGCGTCACCCGGCAGGCCGCGCAGAAGCGCTTCGTCCCGAAGGACCCCGGCGAGGTCACCGGGATCGACACCGCCCAGGGCTTCAACCGCTTCACCCCGCGCGCCCGCAACGTCGTGATGGCCGCGCACCAGGCCGCCAAGGCCGCCCACAACCCCGAGGTGCGCACCGAGCACCTGCTGCTCGGCCTGCTCACCGAGCCCGAGGGCCTCGGCGCCGCCTACCTGACCACGCAGGGCGTCACCCTGGACGCCGTCCGCGAGGCGGCGCTCGCCGCCCTCCCGCCCGCCGTCGAGGACGTCCCGGAACTCGTCCCCTACGACGCCGGCGCGAAGAAGGCCCTCGAACTCACCATGCGCGAGGCCCTCCGCCTGGGCCACAACTACGTCGGCACCGAACACCTGCTGCTCGCCCTGCTCGAACACGAGGCCGGCTCCGGCGTCCTCACCTCCCTCGGCCTCGACAAGGCCGCCGCCGAGACCGCCCTCCTCGACGCCCTCGCCCAACTCGCCCCCGACGCCTGACCCCACCGGAACCCGGCGGGCCCGCCCGGGACGGGGACGGGCCCGCCGCCGCACCCCCCCCCGGCCGAATTCGGTTGACGGCCGATCGGCCCGGACGGTTCGCTGGCGATCGCCACGACGGGCGGACGAAGGGGTGGAGTGCATGGCGTACCGACTTCAGGGACCGGTGCTGGAAGGCGAGTTGGTCCGACTGGAGCCGCTGGAGCAGCGGCACGCCGGGGAGTTGGCGCAGGCCGTCGAGGAGGCCCGGGACAGCTACGGGTTCACCTGGGTGCCGCGGGCCGGCGAGGTCGCCGGGTACATCGAGGCGCAGCACCGGCGGGCCGCCGAGGGGCGGCTCGCGCCGTACGCGCAGATCGCGCGGTCCACCGGCCGGGCCGTCGGGGTGACGGCGTACTGGGAGCCGCGGACGCTGCCGGACACCGACGAACTGTTCGCCGTGGAGGTCGGGTTCACCTGGCTGGCCGCCTCGGCGCAGGGGACGGGCGTCAACGCCGAGGCGAAGCTGCTGCTGTTCCAGCACGCGTTCGAGCAGTGGGGCGTGGCCCGGGTCGACCTCAAGACCGACGCCCGCAACGCCCGTTCGCGCGCCGCGATCGCCGCCCTCGGGGCCCGGTTCGAGGGCGTGCTGCGCAAGTCCGGCCGCTCCTGGGTGCCCGGCGAGGACGGCGGCCTGCGGGACACCGCGGTCTTCTCGGTCATCGACAGCGAGTGGCCGCGGACCCGGGCCGCCCTGCGCGAGCGCGTCGCCCGCTACCCCCGCCCGCCCCGGTAGCCCGTCACTCGGCGTGCGGCGGCGGCGGATTGGCCGGGCCGGGCGGCGGCGGGGGCGCGCCGCCCATGCCGGTCGGCTTGCCGGACGGGGACTTCTGCGGGGCCACGGCGTTCCTCCTCGGGCCGTGCGGCGGCCGGGCCGCCGCGCCGGTGCGGTCATCTGCTGCGTTCCCGACCGGGCGCCCGGCTATGCGGGGCGCGGCGCCGATCCACCGGGACGGGGCGGCTCCCAGGCGTGGTGGCGCAGGATCGCCCGCAGCTGCGGCCCCGCCGGGGCCAGCCGCATCGCGGCGTTGCGGGCGGCCACCGCGAGCGGGTTCGACAACCCGTGCCCCAGCCGGCCCGCCTGCCGGGCCGCCCGGGCGACCGCCTGGGCGCGCGGACGGCGCACCGCGTCGTACCGGGAGAGCGCGGACGGCAGGTCCGGCGCGTCCGCGACGGCGGCCGCCAGGGTCACCGCGTCCTCCAGCGCCTGGCACGCGCCCTGCCCCAGGTTCGGCGTCATCGCGTGCGCCGCATCGCCGAGCAGCGCCACCCGGCCGACCGCGAACGTCGGCAGCGGGGTGCGCAGTTCGCGCAGGTCGTGGTGGAGCACGGCGGACGGCCCGGTGGCCGCCAGCAGGGCGGGGATCGGCGCGTGCCAGCCGCCGAACCTGGACCGCAGCTCGGCCAGCGGGTCGGCGAACCGGGTGCCGGGCGGCAGCGGCAGCACGGCGTGCCACTCGGCCCGGCCGTCCGGCAGCACGATGTGGCCGAACTCCGCGCCGCCGCCCCAGGTCAGCTCGAACTCGCCGTCCAGCGGGAGCGGTCGCTCGGTGATCGCGCGCAGCACGGCGGCGCCGGTGGCGACCGGCCCCGGGTGCCCGGGCAGCAGCAGGCCGCGCAGCCGACTGCCGACGCCGTCCGCCGCGACCACCAGGTCCGCGTCCAGCGTGCGGTCCGCGCAGCCCACCCGCACCGGCCCGGGCCCGTCCTGATCGACCGTCAGGGCCCGAACGCCGATCAGCAGCGCCCCGGCCGGCAGCGCCGCGCGCAGCAGCCGGTGCAGCTCGGCGCGGGTGATGCCGACGATCGGGCTGCCCACCGCCCGCTCCAGCGCGGCCCCGTCCATCCTGGCCAGCCAGCGCCCGTCCGGGGTGCGGGTGCCGCCCCGGTACTGCCCGCGCGAAGCGGCCCGGACGGCCGCGCCCACCCCGAGTTCGTCCAGCGCCCGCAGCCCGTTCGCGGCCAGCGAGATCGCCGCGCCCGCGTCGTCCGGAGCCTCGGAGCGCTCCAGCACCGTCACCTCCCAGCCGACCCGCCGCAGTCCGAGCGCGGCCGCCAGACCGCCGATCCCGCCACCGACCACCACCGCAGTACCGCGCACCGCCGAACCCCCAGTTCTTCTACAGATGTAGAAGCGACGGTAGCGGACCGAACGGCGCCGCGCGCAGCGGGGTGTTGGATGGTGCCATGGCCACCGACCGACGCACCGTGCTCGCCGACGCCGCCCTCGGCGTCCTCGCCGACCAGGGCATCCGCGGCCTCACCCACCGCGCCGTGGACCGCGCCGCCGCCCTCCCCGAGGGCACCACCTCCGCCTACTGCCGCACCCGCGCCGCGCTGCTCACCGCCCTGGTCCGGCGCCTGGTCGAACTCGACCAGCACGAACTGGAGTCCACGGCCGCACGGGTCGCCCCGCCGCGCACCGCGGCCGAACTCGTCGACGGCCTCGCCCTGCTGGCGCACGGCCGGCTCACCGGCGAGGGCCGCCGCCGCTCGCTCGCCCGGTACGCCTGCGTACTCGAGAGCGTCCGAGACCCGGAGCTGCGCGACATCCTGACGCCCCGTGAGAACACCGGCCGGGACGCCGTCCGCCACCTGCTCGCCGCACACCGGGTCGGGGACGTCGAGGGCCGCGCGCTCACCCTGCTGGCCGGGTTCGACGGGCTGGTGCTGGACGCGCTGGTGCGCGAGCAGGAGGCCCTGCGGCGCGACGCGCTGGAGGGCCTGGTCGCGGCGGCGCTGCGGCCCTGATCGGCGGCCCGGTCCTGCGGCCCTGACCGGCGGCCGGTCCTGCGGTGCTGATCAGCGGCCCGACGACGCCCACTGGTGGACGGCGCCCTGGTGGAGGGACGCGTGGACCCGGTCGCGCAGCTCGTTGGCGTCCGCGTCGGTGAGGGTGCGGTGCAGGTGCCGCAGCACCACCTTGACCAGCAGGTTGTGCTGGTCGGGGCGGGCGCCGAGCCGGGCCAGCGCCTGCGGCGGCAGGTCGCGGCACGGGGTGGAGGAGAGCACCTCGACGCTCTCCACGCAGTCCGCGTCCGCGCCGAGCGCGTCGCGGACCCGGTCGCCGAGGTCCTCCGCGAGGTCGGCGCGGTCGACGGCGATCGACAGGTCGCGGCGGACCGCGGGCAGCGCGGAGACCGGCCGGTACGGGGCCAGGTCGGTCAACTGTCCGGCCACCGCCGGGTCGGCGGAGCGCAGGATCCGGATGTCCGGGATGCCCTTGAGCAGCATCAGCACCCGGTCCAGCCCCATGCCGAGCGCCAGCCCGCTCCACTCCGGTCCGAGCCCCGCCGCCCTCAGCACCCCCGGGTGCGCGAGCCCGCACTCGGCGACCTCCACCCACTCGGCGCCGGCCCGCACGTCCAGTTGACGGCCCGCCAGGGTGTACGGGTGGACCCGGTCCTCGGTGCGGTGCTCCGCGCCGGGCAGCAGCGCCCCGGACAGCACGGCGACCATCTCCGTCAGGTCGGCCGGCCCGGCGCCCGGCCGACGGCGGGTCAGGTACCACAGGTCGAGCTGGTGCGGGGTGCCGGTGTGCAGGCGGTCGATGCTGTCGCGGCGGTAGACCAGACCCGGGCAGACCAGCAGGACGGAGCCGGGGGCGTCGGGGTCGGCGGCGAGGGTGCGCAGCGCGCCCGGCACGAGCGCGGAGGAGTGGCTGCGCAGCATCCGGCCGCCGTCCACGTAGCGGGTGTAGCGGGCGTCCCGAGTGACGTCGTCGGCACGGTAGTTGAGGTGGTCGTAGTTGTCGGCGACGGTGACGATCCGCTCGCCGCGATGCAGCCGGACCGGGCAGGACCAGTGCCGGGAGAGCGCCCCGGCGGCGCGGTCGACCAGCAGTTGCAGGGCGTGCGGGCCCTCGGTCGGGTCGCTCAGATCGCGCACCGCGAGATCGCGGGCGAGCTGGTCGGCGGAGAGCGGAACGGGGGCAGGAAGGGGAACGCGAACGGACATGGCTGGGCCTCCGGGCCTCGGCGGGAAGGGTGTCGACACCACACCCCCCGGCCCCTGGGCACGACCCGCCGACCGGGACCGAGCCGCTCAGCCGAACTGCACTACCGGCACGGCGAAACCCGACCCCTGCGGCACCCATCGGGAGCCGGGGGGCCGGTAAATCGGCGAGAGATCGCTACGACGGCCACGAGCGGATTCTAGGCACCCGGCCCGCGCCGCCCGCAACGGGTTTTCCCGCCCCCGGACGGCTTCGCGGGCGGTGGCAGGCTCACCTGCCCCGCCCGCCGGGCGGCCCCTGGGCGCGGCTCAGCACCCAGACGCCGTAGGACTCGGTCGCGGGGTGGAGCTGGTAGGTGCCCGCCCGCAGGTCGACGCGGAGGCCGGCGGCGGTGAGGTCCGCCTCGAACTCGGCCGCGGTGTAGGCCCGGGCGTGCGGCGGCCGGTCCTGGAGGTGGAAGCCGACCAGGATCCGGCCGTTGCCGCCGAGGACGGCCCGCATCGCGCGCAGGGCGTCGCGTTCGGTGCCCTCGGCCAGGTAGAGCATGACGTTGCCCACGCAGACGACCAGGTCGAACGGGCCGTCGTCGGGGCCGAGGTCGAGGATGTCGCGCTCGTCGATCGGCAGGCCGGGGTAGGTCTCCCGGGCCTGCCGGACCAGCGCCTCGTCGGGCTCGATCGCGACCACGTCGTGCCCGCGCCGCAGCAGCGCCGCAGTGACCCGGCCCATGCCGGCACCGGCGTCGAGCACCCGGGCGCCGCGTGCCAGGAGCGCGTCGGCGAGCCGGGCCTCACCGTCGATGTCCTCGCCGGACGCGACGAGCTCGGCGAACCTCTTGCCGAAGCTTCCGCTGCTGCCCGCCTCCTGCCACCGGGTCCGAGGCGTCGCCCTCGGGGTGGGGCGTCCGGGTGCCGACGTGCTCCTGTTCATGCTCCGATCCTAGGCGTCGCCCGCAGGGGTCCGGCCCGGCGGGTCCCGGCGCTCGACGGTGCTGCGCACGCGGGAGGCCGTCCGGCCGAACACGGGCGGCCGTCGGTGACGACGGAGCACGGCTGGCATGACTCCCCGATCGCTTGATCGCCTCTGCGGGCGGAGCCTAGGCTCGGCGCTCTCGACGAGTGGGAGGCGCGGGGGATGGCGGACGGGCAGGCCGGGGTCGGGCGGGCGTACGACGCGGTGGCGGAGCTGTATGCGGCCATGTTCGCGGGGGAACTCGCCGGGCGTGAGGACGAGTTGGCGCTGATCGGGGAGCTGGTCGCGGCCCCGGCCGTGGCGGGGCGCGGGCTGCCCGTGGGCGATCTCGGGTGCGGGCCGGGGGAGGGGACGGCGCTGTTGAGCGGTCTCGGGGTGCGGGCGGTCGGCCTCGACCTGTCCGCCGGGATGCTCGACCGGGCCCGGCGCGCCCGGCCCGCCGAGACCTTCCTGCGCGGCAGCCTGCTGCGCCTGCCGTTCGCCGACGCGAGCCTCGGCGCGGTGCTCGCCCGGTACTCGCTGATCCACCTGCCGCCCGCCGAAGTGCCGCACGCCCTCGCGGAGTTGCGTCGCGTGCTGGCCCCGGGAGGACGCCTGCTGGTGGGCTTCTTCGCCGCCGATCCCGCCCTCGGCGACACCGACCGGCCCGTCCCCTTCGACCACAAGGTCACCACCGCCCACCGCTGGCCCGTCGACACCCTGGCGGCCCTGATGCGCGCCGCCGGCCTGTCCGAGACGGCCCGGAGCGTGCGCCGGCCCGGCCCGGGCGAACGCTTCCCCCAGGCGGCGGTGCTCGCCGAGGCGCGCCCCTGACGGGACGTGGCCGGCGCGAACTCCGGGCGGCGGCGCGAGCTGTTCGAGAGCCTGTTCGTGCTGCCCACGCGGCCGACCCGCTCCCGGCCCACGGCCCTTCGCACGGTGCGGAGCCGGCGGCGGTCGAGTACGCGGCAGGGGCGGCCGCCGCCCGGTCGAGGACGACTGCGCCGAACAGCCCGCGAACAGCGGAGGTCTGCGTCCAGGAGAACGTCCTGGCGCAGATCGGGGGCCTGCACGCCCGCCCGAGCGTGCCGGCCGGGCTCGGGCGGCAGCTCACGCCGCAGGCCCGGGTCCACCAGCCGGCGGTCAGTCGACCCAGCCGCGGCGGTGGGCCTGCCAGCCGAGTTGGATGCGGGTGTCGGCGCGGGCCAGCGACATCAGGCGGCTGATCCGGCGCTGGACGGTGCGCAGGCCGAGGTTGAGCTGCTTGGCGACGGCCGGGTCGGTGGCGCCGGAGAGCAGCAGGGCGAGGATGCGGCGGTCCGTCTCGTCGGGGTCGCCGGCGGGGACGGGGCCGACCGCGAGGCCGGTGCCGGTGCGGCCCAGGGGGTGGGCCCACTCCCAGGTCTGCTCGAACAGCACGGTGAGGACGTTCACCAGTGCGGGCGCGCGGACCACCAGGGCGACCGGGTCCGCGGCGGAGGCGGTGAGCGGGACCAGGGCGAGCGAACGGTCCGCCACGATCAGCTTGGTGGGGACCTGTTCGACCACCCGGACCTGCTGCTGACGGTCCAGCGCCTCGAACAGCGGCCGGGCCGCGCCCGGCTCGTCCAGCGCGCGGCGCTCCAGCACCACCCGGTAGGAGACGCCGCGCGCCACGGCCGCCGACTCCGCCCCGGTCTCGTCGGCGGCCACCACCTGCTGACGGCCCGTCACCAGCGCCAGCAGCTCGTTCTCCGCGCCGGCCTGCAACTGCGCGACGCGGTGGCTGATCGCGGCCCGCCCGGACACCACCTCGATCAGGTCGCGGTGGGCCTGGCCCTCGCGGGTGGTCGCCGAACGGTAGACCTCGGTCAGCGTGGAGGCCGTCAACTCGGCCTCGCGCAGGGCGTGCCGCTGCCCGGTGAGCAGCGCCTCCAGGGCGACCGCGGGGGGAGCGGCGGTGAAGCGGCGGGCCGTGTCGGGGGCGACCAGGCCGCAGGCCTGGAGGAGTTCGAGCGAGCCGATCGGCACCGGGCCGCAGCGGGCGGCCAGTTCGGCGCGGGTCGCCGGGCCGTGGGCCACCAGGTGGGTGTAGACCCGCTCGGCGTGCTCGTCCAGACCTATCGCCGCCAGCATCCGCGCTCCGTTCGCCGTACTCAGGCCGCCGCCCGGACCTCGCCGCCGGCCCCGGAGGGCCGGTGGCGGTTTGCCGCCGGGCGGTGATCCGCCAGGCCACATCATGACCGGTCGGCCCCGTTCTCTGCCAGGCTCACCGGCCATAACCCGACACCTGGAGGCGTTCATGACACGGCCGGCGCGCATACGCGGCGCGATGGCACTGGTGGCGGCGGGCATCCTCGCCACCGGCATGCTCACCACGACCGGACAGGCAATCGCGGCTCAGCCCGGCACCCCCGGAACCCCGCTGACGGGGCGTCAGAGCGCGGCCCCGCGCACCGTCACCCTGGTCACCGGCGACCGGGTGCGGATCAGCACCGGCACCGACGGCCGCACCGCCGTCACCGTGCTGCCCGACGAGCACGGCAACGTCCCGCTGACGTTCACCCAGCAGGAGAACGGCGACCAGTACGTCGTCCCGCAGCACGCCTCCGCCGCGCTCGCCGCCGGAACCGTCGACCGCGGCCTGTTCAACGTCAGTTCGCTGCTGCGCCAGGGCTACGACGACCAGAGCGCGAAGACGATTCCGCTCATCGCCACCTACCGCGACGCGCAGGCCGCCGACGCCAGCCCGCAGTCCCGCGCCCGGGCCGCCGGCACCAAGCAGCTCAAGGCCGTCGACGGCGTCGCGTTCACCCCCGCCAAGGACGCCGCCGCCCGCACCTGGAACCAGCTGGTCGGCCCGGACGGCAAGGGCCGCGACGGGCTGACCAAGCTGTGGCTGGACCGCAAGGTCCGCACCGCCAACGACGCCGAGAACCGGCAGATCGGCGCCCCCGCCGCGTGGGCCGCCGGACTCGGCGGACAGGGCGTCAAGGTCGCCGTCCTCGACACCGGCGTCGACGACCAGCACCCCGACCTGGCCGGACAGGTCGAGGCCCGCCGCAACTTCACCGGCGCCGACCCGAACGCCCCTGACGAGGACGTGCACGACGCCGTCGGCCACGGCACCTTCGTCGCCTCCGAGATCGCCGGCACCGGCAAGGCCTCCGGCGGCGCCGAACGCGGCGTCGCCGACCGGGCCCGGCTGCTGATCGGCAAGGTCCTCGACGACAGCGGCTCCGGCACCGACTCGCAGATCATCGCCGGCATGCAGTGGGCCGCCGACTCCGGTGCCGACGTGGTGTCGATGTCCCTGGGCAGCGCCGAACCCACCGACTGCACCGACCCGATGTCCGTCGCCGCCCAGCACATCGCCGAGAGCTCCAAGGCGCTGTTCGTGGTCGCCGCCGGCAACCTCGGCCGCTACCAGTCCGTCAGCTCGCCCGGCTGCGCGCCCGCCGTGCTCACCGTCGGCGCCGTCGACGACAAGGACCGCACCGCGGACTTCTCCTCGCACGGCTCCGTCACCGGCAGCCACACCCTCAAGCCGGAGATCGCCGCGCCCGGCGTCGACGTCAAGGGCGCCGCCGCGGGCGGCCGCGGCGTCCACGCCTACACCACGATGTCCGGCACCTCGATGGCCACCCCGCTGGTGGCCGGCAGCGCCGCCCTGGTCAAGCAGGCCCACCCCGGGTGGAGCGCCGCGCAGATCAAGGCCGCCCTGGTGTCCTCCGCGCTCGCCACCGTCCCCGGCGACGTCCAGCAGACCGGCGCCGGCCGGCTGCGCGTCGACGTCGCCGCCGGCCAGCGCGTGCTCGGCGCACCCGCCGTCGGCTTCGGAGACTTCGCCTGGCCGCAGCGGAAATCCGACTCCCGCACCGTCCAACTCCCGTACACCAACACCTCCGACCGGCCCGTCACGCTCAAGCTGGCCGTGCAGCGCACCGACGGCGACGACGAGTCCGCGATCACCTCGAAGGTCGTCCGGCTCGGCGCCGACAAGGTCACCGTCGCGCCCGGCGCCACCGCGCAGGTGCCGCTCACCCTCGACCCGACCGCGCACCTGACGGGCGGTCAGTACGGGGACGTCACCGGCCGGGTGCTCGCCACCACCGACGGCGGCGCCACCGTCTCCACCCCGTTCAACGCCTACCTGGAACCCGAGACCCTCGCCGTCCGGGTCAAGCTGATCGACCGCGACGGCCGGCCCGCCGCGTCCGACGCCGGCACCAGCATCACCATGGTCGACCTCGGCCAGGCCACCGGCAGCCGCCGGGCCCCCGACGCCAACGGCGAGATCGTCTACCGGCTGCGCCCCGGCACGTACTCGCTCAGCGGCTACGTGGTCACCCCCGACCGGCGCGACACCACCGGCGAGGCCGCCCCGACCGGCGTCACCGCGCTCGCCATGCCCGAGATCCAGCTCAGCGAGGACACCGTCCTCACCCTGGACGCCCGCAAGGCGAGCCGGATCGAGGTCCAGGCCGACCGCGACCTGCAGGTCCGCAGCGCCGTCCTCGAACTCGGCCGCTGGTGGGGCGACAAGTGGGTCGACTCCACCGGGGTGCGCACCTCCGTGCTGCCCGTCGAACTCTCCGCCTGGGGCTCCGGAAAGGCCCGCACGGGTGGTTTCGAGTTCGGCAGCTACCTGCGGATGGCCGCACCCGAGGTGGTCCTCAAGGGCGCCGGCCTCACCCTCCGGCCGCACTACGCCCAGTACGCCGCCGAGGCCCAACTCCCCGCCAGTGGAAGCGCGCTGCTCACCGCCGCCGCCAGCGCCGACCCGGCCGACCTGGCCGCCGCCGACGCCCGGGGCAAGTTGGTCCTCGTCCCCGACGACGGCACCTCGCAGCGCACCGTCTCCACCAACGCCGCGAACGCGGGCGCGATCGGCGTGCTGACCTACCGTCAGAGCCCCGGCGTGTTCGGCAAGAGCGACGTCAGCCTGGACGCCCCCGTGCTGCCGGTCACCGCCGACCAGGCCGCCGCGCTGCGCACCGCCCTCGCCAAGGGCCCCGTCACCCTCGACTGGACCTCCGCCGCCGACAGCCCCTACGTCTACAACCTGGCCTTCCACCAGGCCGGTTCGATCGGCGGCCAACAGCGCCACACGGTCCGCGACCGCGACCTGGCCGCCGTCACCGAGAACTGGCACTCCGTCGGCGTGCCCGTGCGGATGAGCGACTACACCAGCATCGAACGCCCGTGGAACCCGTACGCGGCCACCAACGTCGCCCAGGGCCTGGTCGCCACCCCCTCCAGCCGCACCGCCTACTACACCGCGGACGACACCACCTGGCTGCACGACGGGCAGAGCAGCTGGCCGTTCACCGAGTTCATGCAGGACCTGCCGCGCCGCTACCGGGCCGGACAGCAGCGCACCGAGGAGTGGTACCGGGGCGTGCTGCGGCCCACCGCCGGGCACGGCGACGACGGCTCCGCCCTGCTGGTCGGCGAACGCCAGGACGACCTGATCGGCGTCGACTTCACCCGCACCCTGTGGGCCGACGGCAACCCCGACCACACCGGCAGCCAGTCCTACTTCGGCGACGCCGCCGGCGTCGAACTGTTCAGCGGCGGCGCCTCGCTGGGCCGCTCCTGGTTCGGCCCGTCCTTCGTCTGGCAGCTCCCCGCCGAGGCCCGGGACTACACGCTGGTGCTCGACCAGTCCCGGCTGTACCACCGCGACCTCTGGCAGCGCTCCACCGCCGTCCGCACCGAGTTCGGCTTCCGCTCGGCGAACGACCCGGCCGCGTACTCCCAGTCGCTGCCCCTGCTGTTCCCCGACTACCGGATCGACCTGGACGGCAACAACACCGTCGCCGCCGCCCCGCTGCGGACCGCGCTCTCCGCCACCGGCCAGAGCGGCTACGCCCCCGGCCCGCTGACGACCGCTCAGCTGGCGTACTCCTACGACGGCGGAACCACCTGGACGGACGCCGCGGTCGGCCCCGACCGCGTCGCCACCGTCGACCACACCGGCGCGTCCGGCAAGAACGTCAGCCTGCGGGTCACCCTGGCCTCCGCCGACGGCGCCAAGGTCACCCAGACCGTCACCGACGCCTACCGGGTGCGCTGACGCAGCATCCGGCCGGGGGGGGGGGCCCCCCCCCCCCCGCC
>NZ_JBHWDS010000065.1:0-44415 GCF_042734615.1 Kitasatospora sp. NPDC059646 | reverse complement strand
GCCCGCGGCCCCGGCCCGGGCACGGGCGGGCCGCGGGGTCAGTCGGCGTCGTCGGGGCGGAGGGCGATGTGGTCGGCGGCGAGGTCGGCGGCGACCCGGTGTTCCATGCCGAGGGCGGTGAGGAACTTGGCGGGGAGTTGGACCCGGCCGGTGCGGTCGAGCATGACGTACTCGCGTTCGGTGACGGTCTCCTGTCCGTGTTCGTCGGTGACGGTGCGGCGGAGGACTTCGCTGCTGGTGCGGCCGTCGCGGATGGCGACGGTGCGGCGGACCTCGCCGGCGACCATGGGGTCGTGGGTGACCAGGACGACGGTGGTGCCGAGTTCGCGGTTGACGGTGCGGAAGGCCTCGAAGATGCCGGTGGCGGTGTCGGAGTCGAGTTCGCCGGTGGGTTCGTCGCCGAGCAGGACGGCGGGGTCGTTGGCGAGGGCGACGGCGATGGCGACGCGCTGCTGCTGTCCGCCGGAGAGTTCGGCGGGGCGCCGGTCGGCGAGGGGGCCGATGTCGAGGGCGTCGAGGAGTTCGGTGACCCGGGCGCGCCGCTGCTTGGCCGCGCGGTGCCCGGAGCGCAGTTGCATGGGCAGGGCGATGTTCTGGGCGGCGGTGAGGAAGGGCAGGAGGTTGCGGGCGGTCTGCTGCCAGATGAAGCCGACGGTGTCGCGGCGGTAGCGCAGCCGGTCCTTGGGGGTCATGGCGAGCAGGTCGCTGCCGGCGACGGTGGCGGTGCCGGCGGTGGGGGTGTCGAGGCCGGCGAGGATGTTGAGCAGGGTGGACTTGCCGCTGCCGGAGGCGCCGACCAGGGCGACCAGGTCGCCGCGGTCGACGGTCAGGTCGAGGCCCTGGAGGGCCTGGACCTCGATGCCGTCGGTGCTGAAGATCCGGACCAGCCGTTCGCAGCTGATCGCCAGGTCGGCGCGGACGGTGCGGGGCGCGCTGGCGGCCAGGGCCCTGGCCCGCAGTTCGTCCAGGCTCGGGGGCGGAGTGCTCATCGGGTGTCTCCTGCTCGTCGCTCGGTGGTGAGCTGCCGACGTACGGCACGCGCGGTCCCGGCCGGCGCGGGCGGCGCGGTGGTGGGCGGGGTGCTCATCGGGTGTCTCCGGCCCGCAGTTCGGTGGTGATCTGTCGGCGGGCGGTGGCGGCGGTCTCGGCGAGCACGGTGAGGGTGATCAGCAGGGCGAGGCCGACGGCCTGTTGGAGGACGGGTGCGGCGGTGAGTCGCAGTCCGGTCGGGTTCGCCGCGCCGACCAGGGGGGCGATGTCGACGGCCGGGCCGATCAGCAGGACGCAGCCGACGGCGGTCAGGGCCCCGCCGAGGGCGGCGACCAGGGCCTGCGGCAGCACCTCGGCGAGGATCAGTGCGAGGCCCTGCCGGGGCCGCAGGCCCATGGTGCGGAGCCGGGCCAGGGTGGCGGCGCGTTCGGGTCCGGCCCGAAGGAGCGTCAGCAGGACGGACAGCAGGGCGAACAGCGCGGTGGCGGCGACGGAGACCCAGAACATCCGCTCGGCGGAGGTCTGCAGCGGGTCGGCGCCGATGGCGGCGGCCTCGCCGGCGGTGGTCCGCACCTGGTGCCCGGCCTTGCTGTCGGTGGCCGCCGGTCCGAGGAACTGCTCGGCGAGGGCCCGGAGTCGGGCGTCGTCGACGGTGCCGGTGGCGATCCACTTGTCGGGGCCGCCGAGTCGGGGCAGCAGGTCGGTGGCGGGGCCGAGCGGCAGCAGGACGTTGACGCCGACCGCGCCGTTCAGCGCGGGGGTGCCGTCGGAGGTGCCGACGGTGTGGATCGGGACGGCTTCGCCGCCGCCGAGGCGGAGTTCGAAGTCGCCTTCCGGCAGGTCGCTGCTGACCAGGGCGGGCACCCGGTTGCCGGGGGCGTTGGCGAACACCGCGGGGTCGAAGCGGCCCCGCCCGGCGGTCCGGGCGACTTCGGCGTACTTGGCGGGGTCGGCGACCACCACGTTGACGCGGACCGAATTGCCGCTGCCGATGGACATCGTGACGTCGTCCTCGATCCAGACCGGCAGTGCGGTGCGGACGCCGGGCAGCCGGTCGGCGGCGGTGAGGAAGGCCTCCGGCAGGGTGCTGTCCAGGCGGGCCGCGACCGAGGCGTCGCCGCCGATGTTGTAGCGGGCGATCCCGGCGCGGTCGGCCTTCACCGAGGCGAGGACGGTGGCGCCGATCGCGCCGCAGGTGACGGCGAGGACCAGGGCGAGCAGTGGCAGCACCGAGGGCCGGGCGTTCCGGCCGCTGCCGCGGGCGGCCCGGGTCAGGCCGAGGAAGGCGATGGCGCCGGGTCGTCGGGCGGCCCAGCGGGCCAGCAGTCCGATCAGGAGCGGTTGGAGGCGGGCGAGCAGCAGGGCGCCGGTGAGGGCGAGCAGCAGCGGGGCGGCGACCAGCAGGGGGTCGACGCCTTCGCCCTGCGGGGCGACGCCGCGCCGGGCGACCTGGGTGGCGGCGCCTGCGGTGGCGGCGAGGACGGCGAGTTCGGCCATCAGGCGGCGGCGGCCGGGCCGGCCGTTGTGGGGCCGGTCGCGCAGCAGCAGGGCGGCGCGGACCGGGAAGGCCAGCAGGGCGAGCAGGGTGACGGAGCCGGCGGCGACGGCGGCGGGCAGCCAGCGCGGGGTGGGCAGCAGGGCGAAGGCCAGCAGCGCGCCGAGGGCGGCGGCGGGCAGCACCGTCAACGCGCCTTCGCCGAGCAGCAGTCGGCCGATCCCGCCGGTTCCGAGGAGGGAGCCGCCGCGGGCCCGGAGCAGCCGCAGTTCGGTGGTGCGCCGTTCGGCGGTGAGCGCGGCGGCGAGGCAGAGCACCACCGCGGCGACGCCGGCCGCGCCCGCCGGGCCGACGTAGGCGAGCGAGTCGATGGCGCTCTGCCGCTTCCAGGCGTTGTCGATCAGGGTGCGCAGCTGGGTGGTGATCCGGACGTTGGAGCGTCCGAGGCCGGTGGTCACCTTGACGGCGATCGGGCCGTTGGTGACGGTGGCGAGGTCGAAGGAGGTCTGCTGGAGGCGGTCGGCGCGCAGGGCGTCGATCCGGACGGGCAGTCGCCAGTAGTCCTCGCTGCCGGAGCCCCAGGAGCCGACGGCGGCCATGGTCTGCGGGCCGGTCATCGCGACGGCGTACCAGTAGAGCTCCGGCGGGTCGGACGGGCCGCTGCTGGGGGTGAGGTTGAGGCAGCTCCTGACCGCGCAGCCGAGGTTGTCCCAGTACGGGTCCCGGGGGTCGTCGACGGTGTACAGGCCGACCACCCGGATCTGCCGGGGCGGCGGGACGAGGCCGCGGCCGAGCACCGACCTGCCTCCGTCGTAGACGGCGCCGAGCTTGATGCCGAGGGTCCGGGCGGCGGAGGCCGAGAGGGCGACCGGGACGGGCTCGTCGTCGGCGGCGGCGCCGGGCCACTGACCGTCCGTCAGACGGGCGTGGTCGGTCGTCCCGCGCTGGTACTGCACGGCGATCTCGGGGGCGACGCCGTCGGGGCGGGCCAGCGTGGGGTCGCCCAGCGAGCGGGGCAGGGTGCCGCGGCGTCCGGAGACCGGGCCGCTGGGGTCGATCGGGAGCACCGGGCCGACGGCGGCGGTGAGTCGGGCGAGGGTGTCGTCCAACTGCCGTACCGGGTCGCCGTCCTTGGGCACGGCGGCGGTGACGTTGATGCTGGTGGCGGTGGGGCCGGGTGCGCGCAGGAAGCTGTGCAGGGCGCGGTCCGCGCCCCGGTCCTGGGCGCGGGGCAGGGCGGCGGCGAGGAAGACCACGGTCAGCGCCAGGGCGGCGGTGAGCAGGGCGGCCAGCGGCGCGGTGCGCAGTCTGGTGCGGATCCAGGGGGCGGGGGTGCTCATTTGTCCTCCACGAACCGGAGCCGGGCGGCCAGGTCCCGGCGGCGTCCGCCGACCAGGAAGGCGGACAGCAGGGGCAGCGCGGCGGTTCCGGCCGCCAGGGCGAGGACCTGGCCGAGGGGCAGGCCGACCAGGACGTCGGGCGTCGGCGGGCGGGCGGCCGGGGTGAGCACCACCAGCGGCACCACCAGGTGGACCAGGGCAGTTCCGAGCAGCAGGCCGACGCCGGTGCCGATGCCGACGAGCACGACCTGTTCGGCGGCGGCGGTCCGGCGCAGCAGCCGTCGGGGGGTGCCGAGGGCGATCAGGATCGCGGACTCGGCGGCCCGTTCGCCCGTGGAGGCGGCCGCGGCGGCGGCGAAGCCGATGGTGGCGAGGACGGCGGCGGCCACGGCCAGCGCGGCCAGGGCGCTCTGCGGGGCGGCGCTGAGCGGGTCGGTGGACCGGGCGGCGGCGTCCTCCTCACGGAGTGTCAGCTGCTGGGCGGTGGGGCCGGCGCGCAGGGCGGCGGCGGCTTCGGCCGGGGTGCGGTCGTCGGGGCCGGTGGCGGGCAGCCACCATTCGGTGACGGGCGGGAGGTCGGCGCTGCGGTCGTTCAGCCACCGGTGGGTGGTGGCCAGGTCGAGCAGCAGGGCGGTGTCGCCGTGGACGGGCAGCGCCTCGACGGCGTCGGTGATGCGGACGGGCAGGGTGGTGTTGCCGAGCTGGATCTTGATCAGGTCGCCGACCTTGCCGCCGGCGGCGGTCAGGTAGCCGCGGGTGGCGAGGGCCTTGACCTCGGGGCCGGACGGGGTGCCGCCGGGGGCGAGCACCAGGGCGTGCTTGCCGTCGCGGCGGTCTTGGCCGTCGGGGGCGGCGGGGGTGTAGGCGACGGTGACCAGCCGGTCCTCGGCGGGGGCGCTGGTGACCTGGACCGGGGCGCCGGTGCCGGTCCAGCTGCCGGCGGGTGCGGCGACGGGCGCGGCCGGGCCGTTCGCGGTGTCGGAGACGGCGAGGTGGCGGATGGTCACTTCGCTGCCGTTCTCGTTCGAGCTGGCGCCGTACATCAGCTCGATGCCGGTCAGGGTCAGCGGGGCGGCGACCGAGCCGAGCGGGGCGGCGGCCAGCTTGTCGAGGTCCACCGAGACGGCGGTCTCGCCGCGGGCCGGGAGTTGCGGCACCAGGATGCGGTAGCCGGCTCCGGTGCCGTCCCGCAGTTGGAGCCAGAGGTCCGGTGCTGCCAGGGGCGGCGTCCAGGGGAGGGCCTCGGCGGCGGGTCGGTCGTCGACCCGGACGGCCACGGTCAGGTCGATCCGGGCGGGCTTTCCGGGCAGGCGGAGGCCGGGCGGCTGCGGTTCGGCCAGCGGCGCGAACAGCGCGCCGACCGGCCGGTTGTCGAACAGGTCGGGCCTGGCGTGCAGTTCGGCGGCGGCACGGGTGGTGTCGGTGAGCAGGACCCGGCCGCGCTTCTCACCGGGGAGCCACTGGTCGAGTGCGGCGACGGGCAGCAGCCGGTCGCCGCCGGGCAGGGTCGTGTACCGGCCGCCCTGGCCGAGCGGGGGCAGTGCGGAGCCCTGGATCCGCAGGCCGCCGGCCGAGGCGAAGTCGGCCTGGTCGTGCTGCGAGTCGCGCCAGGCGGCGTGCTGGCCGAGGGCGAGGACGCCGGTGGCGACGGCCAGCACCAGCAGCAGCACCGGGCCGTTCGCCCGGCCGGGGCGGCGGGCCAGCTGCCAGCCGCCGAGCGCCGGGCCGAGGCCGCGGCCGCGGGCGGCCAGTCGGGCGCCGAGGCGGGCGGCGAACGGCAGCAGGCGCAGCACCAGCAGGGTTCCGGCGCACAGGGCGAGGGTGGGGGCGGCGACCAGTACCGGGTCGATGCCCAACTGCCCCGCGGAGTCCGCGGAGAGGCCGCCGGTGCGGGCGGCGAGCTGCTGGTAGGCGACGACGGCGAGGGCGAGCAGGGTCAGGTCGGCGCCGGAGCGGGCCATGGTGCTGACGACGGCCTGGCGGCGCGTCACCACCCGTCCGCCGTCGCGGCGCAGCACGGTGGGCAGCACGGCGAGGAGCACGCAGGCCAGTGCGACGAGCGCGGCGACCGGCCGGCGGACGGCGGTGTCGGTGTGGTCGAGCGGCAGTCCGGCCAGCGGGCCGCGGGTGGTCAGCAGGCGCAGCAGCGGCCCGGTGAGCAGGGGGGCGAGGACGGCGGCGGGCAGGGCCAGCAGCAGTGCTTCGAGAGCCGTCCAGGCGGCGAGTCGGCGCCGGGTCGCGCCGCGCGAGACGAGCAGCGCGTTCTCCCGGGACTGGCGGTCCGCGACCAGGTGCACCACCAGTAGCAGGGCGGCGCCGGCCAGGACGGCGAGTTGCAGCGCGCCGATCAGCAGGCTGGACTTGGCGACCAGCGTCGCCGAGTGCAACTCGTCGAGCAGGGCGGGCAGTTCGGTCTGCGGCTGGAGGCCGGGGCTGTACTGCTTGGCGAGGTCCGCCAGGTGGGCGGCGCGGGCGCGGACCCGGTCGAAGCGCTCCGGGTCGACGGCGGAGAAGTCGGCGGTCAGCAGGGTGCTGCGGCTGCCCTGCGGCAGCAGGCCGGCGGTGAACGCGCCGTCGTCGACCAGCATCGGCCCGTAGGTGGTGAAGCCGCGGACCTGGATCTCGCGTCCGCCGAGCGGGTCGAGCCGCCAGTAGGGCGAGTCCCGGTCGGCGACCTGGTAGACGCCGGTGATCCGCACGGTGAGCGGGGCGCCGCCGTACCGGTCGGCGAGGGTGACCCGGGCGGGCAGCGCGTCCGCGGTCAGGCCGAGCCGGGGCAGGGTGCTCTGCGGTACGGCGGTCTGCACGCCGCCGGCCGGGTCGGCGGTGGGCCACTGGCCGGCCGTCAGCCGGACCCGGGTGCGGTCCAGCGAGGCGAGCACCGTCAGGTCCACCTCGCGGGCGGGCCCGGCCTGACCGGGCAGGCCGTAGGAGCGGCTGCGGGCGAGGGACTGGGCGGTGACCGGCAGTCCGTCGAACAGTTCGGCGCCGAGGGCCGCGGCGCCGGCGTCGTCCGCCGTCCTGGCGTCCAGCGCGTGGTCCGCGGCCAGCAGGACGCCGACCCGGCTGCCGCCGTCCAGATTTCGCCGCAGGCCGGCTTCGGCCACCGTCCGGTCGAACGCCACCAGCGTGGTCAGCACTGTGGTGGCGATCAGTACGGTGAACAGCACCGATGCCGCCAGCGGCAGTTGGCCGCGCAGCCGACGCAGGACGAAGCCGAGCATGATCCATTCCCCCCGTTCCGGCCACCCTGTACCGGATAGCGGACGACTCTGTCAGAGTCGAACACGAAGGGGAAGGGTCTTGCGTGAACCGGGTTGCCCGGGAGCAGAATCGTGCAGCTTCGCACCGGACTGCCAAGGGCGACAACGGAGTTGACGGGTACACATTCGGCCATGGCGGTGGTCGAGGATCGGTGGCGCGGCTCCGGCGCCGGACCGCGCACGGTGCACGCACCGCGCGGGGTCTCGTTCACCTCCGCCCGCGGCGAACTCACCGGCCCCGAAGGGCAGGTCCGGCTCCGGCAGGACCACCCCGCTCAACCTGGTCGGCGGGCTCGACACCGCCACCAGCGGCCGGATCACCCTGGACGGCAGCGACCTGTCCGCCCCCGACGAGACCGGCCGGCCGGCGCCGCGCCGGGGCCGGATCGGCTTCGTCTTCCGGTCCTTCGGCCTGCTGCCGAGGCTCACCGCCGCCGCGAACGTCGGCGTCCCGATGCGGCTGCGCAACCTGCCCGCCGCCGAACGCGAGGAGCGGGTCCGCACCCTGCCGGCCCTGGCCGGCCCGGCCGACCGCGCCGACCAGCGGCCCACCGAACTCTCCGGCGGCCAGCAGCAACGCGTCGCCGTCGCCCGCGCGCCGGCGAACGCCCCCGCTCCGATCATCGTGGACGAGCCCACCGGCCGGCTCGACTCCGAGACCGGCCTCGCCGTCATGGACCTCCTCCGCGCCCTGGTCCGCTCCCGGCAGGTCACCGCCCGGTCGCCACCCACGACCCGGCCCTGATGGCCCGGGCCGACCGCGTCATCCCCCTGCACGACGGCACCGTCGAGGACGCCCCGGCGACCGCGGACTCCGCGCCCGACGGCAGGAGTTGACCTCGACCTGAGCCGCCGGGGCGGGCGACTCCCCTGCACGAGCCGGGAGTTCGCCGCGCCTGCGCCGAGCAAGGCCGCCCCGCCGGCCACCGCAGGGGGCCGGCGCACCCGCACCCCCGATGCCCCGAGCGGGCAACTCCCGCGCGAGACAGCAGAGTTCGGCAGGGATTCGGGACGCTGGCGGCTGTTCGCCGTCGCCGCGCCGCGTCGCACCGAGGCCGTCGGCTACCTGTGCAGGCGCAGCAACAGCCCGTGCAGGGTGGCGCGTTCGGCCGGGGCGAGCGGGGCGAGGACGTCGTTCTGCACCTCGCGGGCCAGGGTGTCGAGGTCGGCGAGGCGGGCGGCCCCGGCAGGGGTGAGGGAGAGCGTGAGGCGACGGCGGTCGGCGGCGTCGCGGGTGCGGTCGAGCCAGCCGGCGGCGGCGAGTTGGTCGGCGGCCTTGGCGAGGTCGCTGGGGTCGAGGCGCAGGCGGACGGCCAGGTCGCGCTGGGTGTGCGGTCCGAAGTCGGCGAGGGCGGCGAGCGCCGCGTGGTGGTGGAGGCGCAGCCCGTCGGCGGCGAGGAGTTCGGCGAGCCGGTTGCGGGCGTCCTTGCCGACCTTGGAGAGCAGATAGGTCGTCAGCTCCAGCAGCGCGGGCGGGGTTTCGGTGGGGTCGGCCATGGCGTCCATGGTAGGTGCCGACCTATAGTGGGTCCACACCCACGATTCGTCTCGGAGGGATCCGCCGTGGACGCGCTCCACCCCCGCCTGCTGGTCGCCGACTTCGCCGCCTGCTTCGCCTTCTACGACGCCGTCCTGCCGCCGCTGCTCGGCGCGCACCTGGTCAAGGGCACGGCCGCCGGCCCGTACGCCAACTGGGACGTGGACGGCGAGGGCCTCCTCGCCCTCTTCGACCGGGCCGCGATGGCCGCCACCCTCGGCACTCCCCCGGCGCCCGCGGACGCTCCCCCGACCGACACCGGCATGTTCGTCTGCCGGGTCACGGACGTCGACGCGGGCTACGCGCTCTGCCTGGCCCACGGGGCGACTCCCGTGCAACCGCCGGCGGACCGCCCGGAGTGGGGGCCGACGCTGCGCAGCGCCCACCTGCGCGACCCGCAGGGCACGCTGATCGAGCTTCAGTCGTACTGATCGCGGGGAGCGGTCAGTACGCTGGCCGGGTGTGCTGGAGCGCCGGGGCCGATCTGATCGTCGGCAGCGCCGTCTCGGCGGTCGGGGTCGCCGCGGTGCTGCGCGCCGGCCCGGGGCGCCGACTGCCGCTGGCCGCACTGCCGTTGCTGCTGGGCGTCCACCAGCTGATCGAGGCGGGCGTCTGGTGGGGTCTGCCGTGGGCCACCACCCTGTGGGCGGTGATCGCGCTGCCGCTGCTTCCGGTGTACGTCCCGGCGGCGGTGTGGTGCGCGACGCGGCGCCGCTCTGCCGCCTGGTTCACCGCACTGGGCGCGGCCGTCGCCGTCCCGCTCGCCGTCGCACTCGCCCGCCACCCGGTGACGGCCCACCGGCACGGCCACACCCTCACCTACGCGATCGGCGTCCCGGCCCCCGCCCTGCTGCTCATCGGCTACCTGGCCGCCACCATCGGCCCGCTGCTCTCCTCCGGCGACCCCCGCCTACGCCGCCTCGGCACGACCATCGCCCTGGGCGCACTCGCCTGCGCCCTCCTCTGGCGCCTGGCCTTCCTCTCCACCTGGTGCGCCCTCGCCGCCCTGACCTCCCTCCTGCTCCACCGCTGGGCCCGCCACCCGGTCGACTGACATACCGTCAATTCCGGTCCGCCGCAACATCGTTGGCCACGGTGCGAACACCCTGGCGTCCCGTCAGTCAGCGTCCGCCGCAGCGTCGATGAGCGCGAGCGCGTCCTGCACCGAGCCGCCCGGGTCCGGGACGGGGTAGAGGACGCCGCGTACCGTCCGGTCGGCGTCGATCAGCAGGGTGAGTCGCTTGAGCCGTTCGGCGCCGCCCGCGCGGAAGGTGGGGAGGCGGAGGGCGCCGGTCAAGCGCAGCGCGGCGTCGGAGAGGAGCGGGAACGGGATGTTCTGGTGGGCGGCGAACGCGGCTTGCTGGTCGGGGCGTTGGGTGGAGACGCCGTGGACGGTGGCGCCGCGGGCGGTGAAGTCGGCGAGGCGGTCGCGGTAGGTGCAGGACTCCAGGGTGCAGCCGACGGCGCCGGGGATCTCGTCCCAGTCCGGCGGGTGGCCGTGGGTGCCGGGGGCGTACGCGCCGGGGAAGCAGTACAGCACCGTCCAGGGGGTGTCGCCGACGGGGTCGGCGGCGTGCGGATGGGGCTCGGCGGAGGCGACGGGCAGGGCGAGTTCGGGGACGCGGGTGCCGATCAGGGCGTGGACGCGGCGGGCCTCGGCGGAGTCGGGTTCGGCGGTGGCGGTGAGGGTGCCGTCGCCGAGCAGGTGCCGGCCGCCCCAGTCCTGGAGGGCGACCAGGACGGGCAGCAGGCCCCAGCCCTTCTCGGTCAGGTGGTAGGCGTAGCGCGGCGGGTGCGCGTGGTAGAGGCGTTTCTCGACGACGCCGTCCTCGACGAGTGAGCGCAGCCGGGCGGTGAGCACCTTGCGGCTGATGCCGAGGGCTTCGTGCAGGGCGTCGAACTGGTGGGTGCCGCCGGCGAGGTCGCGCACCAGGAGCAGGGTCCACCAGTCGCCGACCACGGACAGCGCCTGGGCGATGGAGCAGTCGGTGTCGCCGACGTCGGTGTAGCGCATGGAACCACCTTGCCACTTGCGTCCTCGCTGCTCCATAGTGAGTTCCCCAAGGGAACTCACTCGGTTCCGCTCGGCACCCGCTGCGGAATCCGGAATCCACTCGCTCGACCGACGGGGGCGCCATGTCCAGCACGACCACCGAGACCGGCACCCGACCACCGGTGGCCGCCGTGCCGTCCGCGTCGGCGTTCTGGCGCTACTGGTCGGCTTCGGCGGTCAGCGGGCTCGGCGACGCCGTCACCTCCGTCGCGCTGCCGCTCACCGCCGTGTCCGTCCTGCACGCCGGCGGCTTCCAGGTCGGCCTGGTGACGGCGGCGGGCTTCGTCGCCTGGCTGCTGATCGGCCTGCCCGCCGGGGTGCTGGTGCAGCGGCTGCCGCTGCGCGGCACCCAGATCGCCATGGACCTGGTGCGTGCCGCCGCGATCGGCTCGGTGCCGCTGGCGGCCGCGTTCGGCGCCCTGAGCCTGGTCCAACTGGGCGTCGTGGCCCTGGTGGTGAGCCTGGCGAGCGTGGTGTTCGACGTCGGGAACTCGACCTTCCTGCCGACCGTGGTGCCGCGCGAGCAGCTGACCGCCCGCAACAGCCTGACCTCCGGGACGCACGCGGTGAACCAGCTGGCCGGCCCGTCGGTCGGCGGCGCACTGGTCCAACTGCTGGGCGCGGCCACCGCGCTGGTGACCGACGCGGTCAGCTACCTGCTGTCGGCGGCGCTGCTGCGCACCCTGCCCCGGGCGGCGTCGGCCGACCGGACGGCACCGGGCCCGGTGCCGTCGGTGGCGGCGCAGATCGGCGAGGGCTGGCGGTACGTCACCCGGCATCCGGTGGTCGGCCCGTGCGTGGCGATGGCGACCTCGGTGAACTTCGTGTGCGGCGCGCTGATGACGCTGACCCCGGTGTTCCTGGTCCGCACCCTGGGGGCCCCGGCCGGCGTGGTCGGCGTGCTGATGGCCACCGAGGGGATCGGCAGCCTGCTGGGTGCGGCGCTCACTCCTCGGCTCGGCTCGCGGCTGGGCAGCGCCCGGACGCTGCTGCTGGCCCCGGTGGTGGGTGCGGCGCTGGCGATGCTGATGCCGATGGCCACCGCCGGGCCGGGACTGCTGCTGTTCGCGGTCGGCAACGCGGGGTTCGCGGCGGGCGTGGTGGTGCTGAGCATCGTCACCCGGACGCACCGCCAGTCCACGGTGCCCGCCGAGCTGCTGCCGCGGGTGATGGCCACCGTTCGCTTCGTGTCCTGGGGAGCGATCCCGGTCGGCGCGGTGCTGGCCGGTTCCGCGGCCTCGCTGTGGGGGGCCCGCACCGCACTGTGGGCGGCCTGCGCGCTGACCGCGGTGGCCCCGGCGGTGCTGCTCTGCTCCCGGGTGCGCGGCCTGCGCAGCCTGGACGAGCTGGACACGCCTGCGGTGTGACGGTGGTGTGACGGGCCGTCAGTCGGACAGCCGGACGAAACGCCGTCCGGCGTCCAGCAGCCGGGGCAGGGCCTGTGCGTAGCCGGGGCCGGTGCCCGCGTCCGGGTGGTTGAGGTGGCTGATCACCACCGCTCCGGGCGGCGCCGCGAGCACCGTCCGGGCGACCTGGCCGGCGTCGAACGTCGCCCCGCCGTCGCCGTTCACCGCGAACCCGGCCACCCGCTCGCCCAGGTCGCCGACGATCCGCACCGCGATCTCGTCGTAGTGCGCCGTCCCGGAGCGGAACCAGCGCGGCGGCCGCCCGAGCAGCCCGGCCAGCTTCGCGGCGTTGTCCGCCACCTCCCGGTAGGCGGCTCCGGCGTCGGCGGTCCCGGTGATGCCGTACGCGGAGCGGCCGGTGACGGACAGCGGGCGGTGCGCGGTGCCGTGGTTGCCGAGTTCGAACAGCGGATCGGCGGCCAGCTCGGCGAACGGCCCGGGGTTGGCGTCGATCCACCGGGCGTTCAGGAACAGCGTGGCGGGCACCCGGTGGCGGCGCAGCGTGTCGATCAGCGCCGCGTCGTACCCGTCCCCGCCGGGCCCGCCGCACGCGTCGAAGGTCAGCGCCAGGGCCCCGCCCGGGACGTCCGCCACCACCCCCGGCAGGTCGGTGCCCCACTGCTCGGGCCGCTGCCCGGCGTACCGGGCGGCCTCCTCCTCCCGGCCCGGCGGCGCGAACGTCGCGGGCCCGGACCCGGATGCGGACCCGGACCCGGATACGGACCCGGCCCCGGGCTCGGCCCCGGACGCGGATTCGGCCCCGGCGGACCGGGGTGCGGCGGTCGTTGCCGGGCTCCCGCCGGGCTGCGCCGGCCGCGCGCATCCCGCCGCGAGTCCGAGGGCCACCGCCAGTACCGTCCGCCGTCCGACCATCGCGCCGCTCCTGACTGTCCGTCACCGTTCATCGTGACCACCGCCACGAGTGTCACTTCCGGGCCGTGCGGGTGCCATCTGCGAAGCTCGGCCGTATGGCTTCCTCCGAGCGACCGCACTACCTGCAGTGGACGACCGTCGCCCCGGTGATGGCGTTCCTGCTGCTCCTGGCCACCTGGCACCGCGACCTGCCGTGGCCGGTGGTGACGCTGGTGGCGTGCGCGCTGGCGCTGTCGGTGCTGGCCGCCGTGCACCACGCGGAGCTGATCGCCCACCGGGTGGGCGAGCCGTACGGGTCGCTGGTGCTGGCGGTGGCGGTCACCATCATCGAGGTGGCGCTGATCGTGACGCTGATGGCGGACGGCGGCGACAAGAGCGCGGGCCTGGCCCGGGACACCGTGTTCGCGGCGGTGATGATCACCTGCAACGGGATCCTCGGACTGTCCATCCTGGTCGGCGCGTTGAAGTACCGGGTGGCGGTGTTCAACGCGGAGGGCACCGGCGCGGCGTTCGGCGCGATCGCCACCCTGGCCACGCTGAGCCTGGTGCTGCCGACCTTCACCACCTCCAAGCCGGGCCCGCAGTTCTCCGCCACCCAGCTGGCGTTCGCCGCGGGCGCGTCGATCGTCATCTACGGCCTGTTCGTCTCGACCCTGACGGTCCGTCACCGGGACTACTTCCTGCCGGTCACCCCGGCGGGCGAGGTGGTCGACCCGATGGACGAGCACTCGGAGCCGCCGTCGCTCCGGACGACGCTGCTCAGCGTCGCGCTGCTCTCCGTCGCCCTGGTCGCGGTGGTCGGCCTGGCGAAGGGCGTCTCCCCCACCATCGAGCGCGGCGTCGCCGCGGCCGACCTGCCGAACGCGGTGGTCGGCGTGGTGATCGCGCTGCTGGTGCTGCTGCCGGAGTCGATCGCGGCGGTCCGGGCGGCGGTCCGCAACCGGGTGCAGATCAGCCTCAACCTGGCGCTGGGCTCGGCGCTCGCCTCGATCGGCCTGACCATCCCGGCCGTCGCCATCGCCTCCACCTGGCTGAGCGGGCCGCTCGAACTCGGCCTCGGCGCCAACCACATGATCCTGCTCGCCCTGACGGTCGCCGTCGGCACCCTCACCGTCATCCCCAAGCGCGCCACCCCGCTCCAGGGCGGCGTCCACCTGGCCATCCTCGGCGCGTACCTGGTCCTCGCGGTCAGCCCGTAGGGCCCGGCCGGCGGCCCGTCACCCGTCGGGCCGTCAGGCATCGACGGGCGATCGCGGGGTAGGCGGGCGGTGTCGCACTGACGGCCGTGCCGCTCCGCGAGCGGCGCGCATCCCGAACCGAGGAGGAAGCATGACGATCCTGTGGGCGATCATCGCCGGTCTGGTCATCGGCCTGCTGGCGAAGCTGGTCATTCCGGGCCGCCAGCCCATTCCGCTCTGGCTGACGGTCCTGCTGGGCATCGTCGGCGGCCTGATCGGCAACGCGCTGGCGGGCGCCTTCGGCGTCGCCGACACCGGCGGCATCGACTGGATCCGGCACTTCTTCCAGATCGGCGCCGCCGCCGTGCTGATCCTCCTGATCACCCCGCTGTGGGCGCGGCGCGGGGCCTGACGCCCCGTCACGCACGACGGAGGCGGGCGCCCGCGGGCGCCCGCCTCCGTCCGCGTTCCGCCGTCGGGTCACTCCACGGTGACGCTCTTGGCGAGGTTGCGCGGCTTGTCGACGTCCCGGTCGAGGGCCACCGCGGCGTGGTAGGCCAGCAGTTGGAGCGGGATGTTGAGCAGCAGCGGGTCGAGTTCCGGCTCGCTCTTCGGGACGACCACGCAGTGGTCCGCGAGCCGCGCCTCGATCGGACGGTGGGCGATGGCCAGCACCCGGCCGGAGCGGGCCTTGATCTCGCCGAGCGCGGTGAGGTTCTTGTCGAGCAGCTCGTCGTCCGGCACCAGCGCGACGGTCGGCAGCTCGGGGCTGATCAGCGCCAGCGGGCCGTGCTTCAACTCGCTGGCGGGGTACGCCTCGGCGTGCACGTAGGAGATCTCCTTGAGCTTCTGCGCACCCTCGCGGGCCACGGGGTAGCCGCGCACCCGGCCGATGAACATCATGCCCTGGCTCTGCGCGTACTCGGCGGCGAGCTTCTCGATCTCCCGCTCCTGCCCGAGCATGTCGCGGATCTGCTCGGGCAGCGCCTTCAGCGCGGCGACGATGCGGCGGCCGTCGGCGGGCGAGAGGTCGTGGATCCGGCCGAAGTGCAGGGCCAGCAGCGCGAACGCCACCACCGTGGAGGTGAACGCCTTGGTGGAGGCGACCGAGATCTCCGGCCCGGCGTGCAGGTAGATGCCGCCGTCGCACTCGCGGGCGATCGCCGAGCCGACGGTGTTCACCACGCCCAGCACCCGGCCGCCCTTGCGCTTGATCTCCTGCACGGCCGCCAGCGTGTCGTAGGTCTCGCCGGACTGGCTGACCGCCACGTACAGGGTGTCCGCCTCGATCACCGGGTTGCGGTAGCGGAACTCGGAGGCCGGCTCGGAGTGCGCGGGGATCCGGGCCAGCTCCTCGATCAGCTGCGCGCCCATCTCGCCCGCGTAGTACGCCGACCCGCAGCCGAGGATCTTCACCCGGCGGATCTCCCGCAGCTCCCGGGCGTCCAGGTTCAGCCCGCCCAGGTGCGCGGTGCTGAACCGCTCGTCGAGCCGGCCGGACAGCGTGCGCTCGACCGCGCCGGGCTGCTCGTGGATCTCCTTCAGCAGGTAGTGCGCGTAGCCGCCGGTGTCGTAGGAGCCGATCTCCCAGTCCACGGTGGACGGCTGCCGGGTGACGGTCCGGGCGTCCTCGGTGAAGGTCCGGAAGCCGTCGGCGCGGACCGTCGCCAGCTCGCCGTCCTCCAGGTGCACCACCTGCCGGGTGTAGCGGACCAGCGCGGAGACGTCGGAGGCGGCGAACATCTCCTTCTCGCCGATGCCGAGCACGATCGGACTGCCGTTGCGGGCCACCACGATCCGGTCGGTCTGCTCGGCGTCCAGCACCGCGATGCCGTAGGTGCCGACGACCAGCTTCAGCGCGGCCCGCACCGCGTCCTCCAGCTCGCCGCCGTCCGCGCGGTGCGCGGCGATCAGGTGGGCCAGCACCTCGGTGTCGGTCTCCGAGCGGAACAGCGCGCCGTCCGCGGCCAGCTTGGCGCGCAGCTCGTCGGCGTTCTCGATGATGCCGTTGTGCACCACCGCGATCCGGCCCTCGTTGTCGGTGTGCGGGTGCGCGTTGGCGTCCGACGGCACGCCGTGGGTCGCCCACCGGGTGTGGCCGATGCCGGCGCCGCCCTTGAACCGGGCCGGCAGCGCGGCCGCCAGGTCGGCGACCCGGCCCTTGACCTTGCACACCTTCAGCTTCGCCGGGACGGACTTGGTGGCGGGGGCGATCACCGCGACGCCCGCCGAGTCGTATCCCCGGTACTCCAGTCGCTGCAGGCCTTCCAGCAGGAAGGGGGACGCGTCCTTGGGGCCGATGTAGGCCACGATTCCGCACATGGGCGTGGACTCCTGAGGTTCGTGGGTCTGCGGGTGGACTCGGGGACGGGCGGCGGTCAGCCGTAGACCATCCGGCGCAGCTGACGCGCCGACAGCTCCGGCGCGGCGACCCGGCGGACGGCCAGCTCCGCACCGATCCGGGCGAAGATCCGATCGTTGGTCAGTCCCCTGGCCTGCAACTCACCGTGACGGCGGCGCACGTACTCCTCCGTGGTCTCGGAGAAGTACGCCAGCACCTCCGCGACGACCCGCGCCGCCTCCCCGGGGGCCAGCGCTGTGGTCCGGGCGAGATGGGCGAGCAGGTCCTCATGAGGGTGCGGTGAGACAGGCACGATCGGGGAGCCTAGGCGTGAAGTGTCCATTTGCCAAAGATCTTGCCCGATTTCGGGCAGGATCGCGACCGCACGCCCTCGCAACGGCCGCGTCGGTACGGTGAGCGCATGCACTCACCGCTGCTCGACGACGACCTGGTGCGGTCCCTCCGCGCCCGCGGGCAGGGCCTCGGCGCCGGCGTCCGCTTCCGCACCGCCGACGAGGCCGTCGAACGGGTCGTCGGCATCCAGGCCCAGGACGCCAGGGCCGGGGCGCTGGGCGTCCGGGTCCGCACCGGCGGGCTCGCCGCGGCGGACCTCCGGCGCGCGCTGGAGGCGGACCGCACCCTGGTCCGGAGCTGGCTCCTGCGCGGCACCCTGCACACCGTCACCACCGCCGACCTGCGCTGGCTGCTCGCCCTGCTCGGGCCGCAGTTCCTGCGCCTGAGCGCCCGCCGCCACCGCGAACTCGGCCTCGACGAGGAGCTGTGCGACCGGGCCGAGACCGTGATCGCCGACACCCTGGCCGCCCACGGCCCGTCCACCCGCGCCGAGTTGACGCAGCGGTTCGCCGCGGCCGGACTCCCGGCGGACGGCCAGGCCCCGTTCCACCTGATCCGCCGGGCGGCGCTGCGCGGCCGGATCTGCTTCGGCCCCGAGCGCGACGGCGACGCCACCTTCGTCCTGCTCTCCGACTGGCTGCCGGACGCCCCCGACGGCCCCGACGGCGAGGCCGCCGTCACCGCGCTGGCCCGCCGTTACCTGCGCGCCCACGGCCCGGCCGCCCCCGAGGACTTCGCCGGCTGGTCCGGCCTGCCCGCCACCGCCGCCCGCCGCGCCTGGCGCTCCCTCGACCTGCTGCCCGTCCGGGTGCGCGACCAGGACTGCGCGCTGCCCGCCGACCGCGCCGACGAACTCGACGCCGCCCCCGGCCCGGCGCCCGACGTCCGACTGCTGCCGATGTACGACAACTACCTGGTCGCGCACCGCAGTTCGGCCCTCGCGGTGCCGGCCGAGGACGAGAAGCGGGTCCGGCCCGGCGGCGGCCAGATCCGGGCCGCCGTCCTCGCCGACGGCCTCGCCCGCGGCACCTGGGCCTGGCGCCGCGAGCGCGCCGAGGCCACCCTGTTCGACCCGGCGGACGCGGCCGGCCTCGCCGAGGGCATCGCGGCGGAGTCCGCCGCCGTCGCCCGCTTCCTCGCGACGCCCTGACCCGGCCCGGGCCGCACGGTTCCCGTCCGGCACCTCCGATCCGACGGGCCGTCGGTTTCCGGGCGCCCCGGAACCGCCGGTCCGCCCGGCGCAACCGATCGGCCGCACGGCGCGTAGTGAGGGACGTCGGCCGAACGGGTGAGCAGGGGGCGCACCTATGATGTGAGGCCGTCGTTGAAGGACGGTGTGCAGACGGTGTTCGGGTGATCGTGGCCCGGCACTTGCGTCCGACGGCGGTGTCCCGTCCGGGGTTTCCGGCGGTCACCCCGCAGGATGGGCCGCGTACTGTCCGTGTCGATCACAGGGGGACCGTCCGTCATGCAACCGCGTGTGTTCGCCGTCGTCACCGCCGTCCTGCTGGGCGCGCTCGGCCTCGGCTCGGTCCTGGTCACCGACTGGACGCCGAAGACCGCCACGGCCGCCGTCGCCCCGGCCGCCGGCGGCACCCCGGGCCGCACCGCGCCCGCGCCGGCCACCGCCGCCCCCTCCCCCACCGGCGACCCCGCGGTGTGGACCCGCTCCACGCTGCGCAACAAGCTGATGGCCGAGATGGACGCCGCCGACCCCGGCGTCGCCCTCGCCGACCTCGACAGGATCTCCAAGGACAAGCCGTACACCGTGCGGTTCTGCCACCCGATCGCGCACGAGCTCGGGCACGCCGCGGTGCAGCGCTACCACCAGGACTTCCAGAAGGTCATCTCGTTCCCGCACGAGACCTGCGCGGCCGGCTACCTGCACGGCGCGGTCGAGGAGATGCTCGCCAACTCCAAGGACCCGCAGCACGACATCCTCACCCTGTGCGCCCCGTCCAACAAGGGCCCCTGCATCCACGGCGTCGGCCACGGCATCATGTTCGTCACCAAGCAGGACATCCCCGCCGCCCGCGACCTGTGCAACAAGTTCCCCTCCGAGAGCCGCCGCATCACCTGCTCCGAGGGCGTCTTCATGCAGCTGTTCGCGCCCGACGAGGAGGACGAGAAGGCCAAGGCCAACCTCCCCGCGGACAAGCTCGCCGCCGAACCGCTCTACCCCTGCCCCGAGCAGCCCGCGCTCTACCAGTCCGCCTGCTTCTTCTACGCCCCCACCTACTTCCTCTCCTCGCACGACTACGCCAATCACCCCGAGGCCTTCTCCCAGGCCCTCCAGTGGTGCCTGAACGCCCAGGCCAGCGGCGGCGCGAACGACTGCTCCCGCGGCGTCGGCTCACGCACCATGAAGTACAACCTGGACCGCGAGGACTGGGCCGCCCAGCAGTGCGCCACCGCGAAGGACGCCTGGCAGCGCAAGGCCTGCGCCCAGGGCCTGGTCAGCTACTACACCGTCAACTACACCGACAACGGCGCGGCCGGCCGCCTCTGCGACAAGATCACCAACAAGGAGATCCAGGGCTACTGCCGCTCCGCGGGCGGCCTGTCGAGCACCCTCGACTGACCCGCCGCCCGGAGCCCGTCCGCAACCCCGGCGGCGCTAGGCGAACAGCACGGCACAGGACCCGGCCAGCGCCAGGGCGGCCAGCAGTACGGTCGCCGCGCTGCCCTCGCTGTTCGCCCGCGCCCCGGCGGTCGCCAGCATCAGGCCCGCCGGGAGCAGCAGGAAGAGGCCGAACCAGATGCCGGGGGGCTGGACGACCAGGAGCAGGCCGACGACCGTCCAGCAGATCACCCGGAAGGCCCGCGCCCGCCGGGCCACCTGCGGCAGGAGCGTCAGCACCGCCCCGACCAGGAGCGGCTGCCAGAAGACCCGGACGTTCCCGAACCACCACACCAGGGCCGGCCCGGTGCAGGCCGTCGCCAGTGCGGCCAGGGCCCGGGCGGCTCCCGGTACCCGCCGTGCGCCGGTGTTCGCTTGCTCCACGACTTCCCCCCTCGACATTGAACGCGTTCAAAATCTACCGGCCGGGTCGGCCGGCGGACGGCCCGGGGGGGCGCGAAGGGGCCGCGCGTACCATCCGGTCTCATGAACGACGACTTCAGAAGTGCCGCGCGGGCGACCGCGCAGCTGGTGGCCGACTACCTCGACGCCCTGCCCTCGCGGCCGGTGTGGCAGCCGATGGACCCGGCGGAGCGCTCCGCGCTGCTGGAGCTGGCGCTGCCCGAGGACGGGGTGGGCTTCGAGGAGCTGCTGAAGACCGTCGAGCGGACGATCATGCCGCACCCCATGGGCAACGGGAACCCGCGGTTCTTCGGGTGGGTGAACTCCGCGCCGCAGCCCGCCGGCGTCCTCGCCACGCTGGCCGCGTCCGCGATGAACCCGAGCTCCGCGGGCGGCGACCACGCCGACGTGCACCTGGAGCGGGCCGTGGTGCGGTGGATCGCCGAGCTGGTGGGCTTCCCGCACCCGGCGGGCGGCGGTCTGCTGACCTCCGGCACCTCGATGGCGACCATCGTCTGCCTCGCCGCGGCCCGCGACCGCGCCGCCCGCAGCGCCGGGTGGGACGTCCGCGAGGACGGCCTCGCGGGGATGCCCCCGCTGGTGGGCTACGTCACGGGCGAGGCGCACAGCTGCGTGCGCAAGGCGGCGGAGCTGCTCGGGCTGGGGTCGAAGCACCTGCGGGTGGTGGCCTCGGACGCCGACGGCCGCCTGCGCCCGGACGCCCTGGAGGCGGCGATCGCCGAGGACCGCGCGGCGGGCCGGCTGCCGTTCCTGGTGGTGGCGTCCGCGGGAACGGTCGGCACCGGCGCCGTCGACCCGTTCGAGCCGATCGCGGACCTGGCCGCCCGGGAGGGCCTGTGGTTCCACGTCGACGGCGCGTACGGCGCGTTCGGCGTGCTCGACCCGCGGATCGCGCACCGCTACGCGGGGCTGGACCGCGCCGACTCGCTCGCGCTGGACCCGCACAAGTGGCTGGGCGTCCCGGTCGACTGCGGCTGCGCGCTGGTGCGGGACGCGCAGGAGCTGCGCGGCACCTTCAGCCTGGTGCCGTCGTACCTGCGGGACGAGGACGCGGACGGCCTGGGCTGGTTCTCGGAGTACGGCACCGAGCAGACCCGCCCGTTCCGTTCGCTGAAGGTGTGGGCGTCGATCGCGCACCGCGGCCGCTCGGGCGTGGCCCGCGACATCGCGCACTGCACGGGGCAGGCCCGCCGACTGGGCGCCTGGGTCGAGCAGGACCCGGAGCTGGAGCTGCTGGCCCCCGTGGAGACGTCGATCGTGGCGTTCCGGTTCCGTCCGGCCGGGCTGGACGAGGAGGCCGTGCAGCGGCTCAACTCCCTTCTGCCGGCGGCGGTCCAGCAGCGCGGCCGGGTGTTCGTGACGGGTGCGGTGTACCGCGGGCAGGAGATGCTGCGGGCCTGCCTGCTGAACCCGGCCACCACCGACGCGGACCTGCGGCTGCTGCTGGACGAGGTGAAATCGGCCGGCGCGGAACTCCTGGACCGGGGCCGCACGTCAGAGTGATCGCGGGAGCGGATCAGCGCCGATCCGACGGGGGCCCGCTCAGACATTAACCGTCGGGTCACGGGGGGTTCGTGATCGTGAAACAGCGGAGCGCCACCATTCAGGCATGGATGACACGGCGTACACCCACAGAAGCGCTTCGAAGCAACAGCACCGCTGGCACCGGGAGGCGGTCGAACTCGCGGCGGTGTTCGCCGCCGTCGCGGCCGCCGACCTGGTCGCCAACGTGGTGGTGCACGGGCACGACGGCCCGGTGCTGCTGCTCGCCTCGGCCGCGGCGATGCTCGGCACCGCCCTGTTCCGAGGCTGGCTGGTGCACCGGCACCCGCCCGGCCAGGACGCCCTCGCACCACCGGGCGGGTCCGCGGTGAGCTCTCCCGGACAGTCCGAGCCGTCCGTGCTCTGGCGGCTGCGCACCACCGTCGCGGACACCCCGGGCAGCCTGGCCCGGGTGTGCGCGGCACTCGCCGAGCGGCAGGTGAACATCGTCTCGATGCAGGCGCACCCGCTGCCCGACTGCACGGTGGACGAGTTCATCGTCCGGGCGCCGGCCGCGCTGCCCCGCGCGGGCCTGACGGCGGCGGTCGCGGCGGGCGGCGGCCGGGACATCTGGACCGACCGGGCCGACGCCCACGAGCTGGTGGACGTCCCCCGGCAGGTGCTCGCGCTGGCCACCCGCACCGCCCTCGACGCGGCCGAACTGCCGGTCGCGCTGCGGCAGTTGTTCGGGCGGGCGGCGATCCGCCAGTACCCGGGTCGGGGCTCGGCGGCGCAGCCGGGCGTGGACGGGCACCTGATGCGGCTGCCGCTGCCCAACGGCGACCTGCTGGAGCTGTCCCGGCCGAACCTGCCGTTCACGCCGACCGAGTTCGCCCGGGCCCGGGCGCTGGTGGAGCTGGACACCGTGCTGGGCCCGCGGGTGCCGCAGGTCGAGGCCCGGATCAGCCGGCCGGCCGGCGACGACCTGACGGTGCGCCGGGCCACCCCCGCGGACAAGGCGGCGGCGGTGGCGATGCACGCCCGGTGCTCGCCGGAGTCGCTGCGCCGCCGCTACCACGGGCCGGTGAAGGACGCGGACCGCTACCTGGACCACCTGCTGGACCCGCGGCACGGGCAGACCCTCGCGGTGGAGACCGCGCAGGGCCGGCTGGTGGCCCTGTCGCACCTGATGTGGGACGACGAGGGCGCGGAGATCGCGCTGCTGGTCGAGGACGCCTGGCAGCGCCGCGGCCTGGGCGTGGACCTGGTGCGGCGGATGGCGGCGCTGGCGCTGGAGGCGGGCGTGGGCACCGTGTACGCGGTGACCACGGCGGCGAACACCGGGCTGATCTCCACCATGCGCCGGCTGTCCGCGCCGCTGGACTACCAGGTGGAGGACGGCACGCTGGTGATCACCGCGCACCTGGCGGAGGCGGCGGAGAAGCTGCCCGCGCCGTGGGCGGCGCACTGACGGTCCGTCGGGTCCCCGCGGCGGCCGGCCGGGCCGGTCGTCGCGGGGCCCGGCCGGGTGCGGCGCGGGCCGGTATGTCGCCCCTGCTCAAGTGTGCGGGCGGGAGTCGGTAGGCTGAGTCCGTCCCTGCCGCCCGTGGGTCGTCGAACGGCCCGGGCGGTGCCGCAGCAAGGAGGAACCCCTGAGCATGCCAGGCACCGATTCGGAAGCCGCGCGCGACGCCTCGCTGCCCGCTCGCGCAAAGATCGCCGTGACGGCGGGCAAGATGGCGGCCGCGCTGTCCCAGAAGGCCGGTCGCGGCAGCGGGTCGGTGATCGGCGGCAAGGTCGCGCTCAAGCTCGACCCCGATCTGCTGAAGACCCTCGCCGAGCACCTGGACGTGGTCCTGGTCAGCGCCACCAACGGCAAGACCACGACGACCCGGCTGATCGCCGAGGCGCTGCGGGCGGCCGGCCCGGTGGTCTCCAACGCGCTGGGCGCCAACATGCCGGCCGGCATCACGGCGGCGCTGGCGGGCGGCACGGACGCCCGGTTCGGCGTCATCGAGGTGGACGAGAAGTACCTGCCGATGGTCGCCCGGGACACCCGGCCGAAGGCCATAGCGCTGCTGAACCTCTCCCGCGACCAGCTGGACCGGGCCGCCGAGACCCGCATGATGGCCGAGAAGTGGCGCGAGGGCCTGAAGGACACCGAGGCCGTGATCATCGCCAACGCGGACGACCCGCTGGTGACCTGGGCCGCCTCGTCCTGCAAGAAGGTGGTCTGGGTGGCCGCCGGGCAGGCGTGGAAGGAGGACGCCTGGTCGTGCCCGTCGTGCGGCGGCGTGATGCAGCGTCCGGGCGACGACTGGTTCTGCGGCGAGTGCGGCTTCCGCCGCCCGAACCCGCACTGGGCGCTCCAGGGCACCCACGTGATCGACCCGCACCGGGGCGCCTGGCCGATCCAGCTCCAGCTGCCGGGCCGCGCCAACCTGGCCAACGCCACCAGCTCGGCGGCGGTCGCCGCGGTGTTCGGCGTGGCCCCGCAGGTCGCGCTGCAGCGGATGCAGTCGGTGGCCGCGGTGGCGGGCCGCTACGACGTGGTGCAGTTCCGCGGCCGTGACATCCGGCTGCTGCTGGCGAAGAACCCGGCCGGCTGGCTGGAGACCTTCTCGCTGATCGACGGCCCGCCGGCGCCGGTGGTCCTGTCGGTGAACGCGCTGGACGCCGACGGCACCGACACCTCCTGGCTGTGGGACGTCGACTACGAGCGCCTGGCCGGTCACCCGATCTTCGTGATGGGCCAGCGCAAGCTGGACCTGGCGGTCCGTCTGGAGGTCGCCGGCCTGCAGTTCCAGGTCGTCGACTCGCTGGCGCAGGCCGTCGACGCCGCCCCCGAGGGCCGCATCGAGGCGATCGCCAACTACACGGCCTTCCAGCAGTTGCGCAAGGCCGTGGTGGCCTGATGAGCGACCAGTCCTACCAGCCGTACGGCGAACAGCACTACGGCGGGCAGCAGTTCGGCGAGCAGCAGCAGTACGGGCAGTCGTACGGCGAGCAGCAGGCCCCGCAGCAGCAGTACGGGCAGGCGCAGTACGGCGACCCGCAGTACGACCAGCAGCAGCAGTACGACGGCCAGCAGTACGACGGGCAGCAGCCCGCCGGGCGGTACGGGAGGTCTTCGAGGATGAGCGAGAGCAGCCTGCGGGTGGTCTGGGTGTACCCGGACCTGCTGTCCACGTACGGCGACCGCGGCAACGCGCTGGTGGTGGAGCGCCGGGCGCGGCAGCGCGGCCTCGGGGTGCAGCGGATCGACGTGCGCTCCGACCAGTCGGTGCCGACCAGTGGCGACATCTACCTGATCGGCGGCGGTGAGGACCGTCCGCAGCGGCTGGCGGCGGAGCGGCTGCGCAACGACGGCGGGCTGGTCCGGGCCGCCGAGAACGGCGCGATCATCTTCTCGGTGTGCGCGGGCTTCCAGATCCTCGGCCACGAGTTCATCAACGACCTCGGCGAGCGCGAGGCGGGCCTCGGCCTGCTGGACGTGTGGACCGCCCGCGGCGAGGGCGCGCGCTGCGTCGGCGACGTGCTGGCGGAGGTCGATCCGCAGCTGAACCTTCCCCAGCTGACCGGCTTCGAGAACCACCAGGGCGTCACCCACCTCGGCGAGGGCGTCAAGCCGCTCGCCACCGTGCAGGTCGGCCGGGGCAACGGCACCGGCGACGGCACCGAGGGCGCCTGGCGGGACACCGTGTTCGGCACCTACCTGCACGGCCCGGTGATGGCCCGCAACCCCGCCGTCGCCGACATGCTGATCAAGCTGGCGCTGGACGTCAACGCGCTGCCGCCGGCCGACACCACGTGGTACGACGCGCTGCGCACCGAGCGGATCGCCGCGGCGGCCCGCCCGGCGTGACGCGGGCGGCGCGCCGGGCGCGGTGTTCACCGTGCGACGCGTGCCCTTCGCCCGGTGGACGGCTGACCGCCATGTGGTCAGCCGTCCGCCGCGGGACAACTTCATAGGAGAATAAGGAGAGCCCGGGCGCAACACCCTCCTCGGCGGTCGGGTCGCAGTTACGTGTGGTGCGTCGAGGAAGCCGCCCCCGCGTCGGTTTCGGCCCGGCCGGACGCAGGAACCGTATGCTGTGCAGCAGGTCCGATTCGGGCGTGATGTCCGTTTCTCACCCACCAGTCCGGCCGTCCGAATCCTGCTCGGGAGTTGGCAAAGCAATGCGTATTGGTGTCCTGACCAGTGGCGGTGACTGCCCCGGCCTGAACGCCGTCATCCGTTCCGTGGTCCACCGGGGGGTGGTCGACCACGGCGACGAGATCATCGGGTTCGAGGACGGCTGGCGCGGTCTTCTGGAGGGCGTGCACCGTCCGCTGACGCTGGAATCGGTGAGCGGCATCCTCGCCCAGGGCGGCACGATCCTGGGCTCCTCCCGGGTCCAGCCGAGCCACCTGCGGGACGGCGTCGAGCGCGCCAAGCGGTACTGCGCGGACCTGGGCATCGACGCGGTGATCCCGATCGGCGGCGAGGGCACCCTGAAGGCCGCGAAGCTGATGAGCGACGCGGGCCTGCCCGTGGTCGGCGTGCCGAAGACCATCGACAACGACATCGCCTGCACCGACGTCACCTTCGGCTTCGACACCGCCGTGTCGGTGGCCACCGACGCGCTGGACCGGCTGAAGACCACCGCCGAGTCGCACCAGCGGGTCATGGTGGTCGAGGTGATGGGCCGTCACACCGGCTGGATCGCGCTGAACGCCGGCATGGCGGCCGGTGCGCACGCCATCGTCGTCCCGGAGCGCCCGTTCCACATCGACAAGCTGACCGAGGTGGTGCGCGAACGCTTCGACCGGCAGAAGAAGTTCGCCATCGTGGTGTGCGCCGAGGGCGCCAAGCCCGAGCCCGGCACCATGCCGTGGGAGGAGGGCAGCAAGGACATGTACGGCCACGAGCGGTTCACCGGCATCGCCACCCAGCTCTCCCGCGAACTGGAGCACCGCCTCGGCAAGGAGGCCCGCCCGGTGATCCTCGGCCACACCCAGCGCGGCGGCACCCCGACCGCCTACGACCGGGTCCTCGCCACCCGCTTCGGGTGGCACGCCGTCGAGGCCGCCCACAAGGGCGCGTTCGGCCACATCACCGCCCTCCAGGGCACCGACATCCGCCTGGTCCCGCTGGGCGAGGCCGTCGCCGAGCTGAAGACCGTCCCGGCCGACCGCTACCTGGAGGCGGAGACCGTCATCTGACGGTCCGTCCGCTCGCCCGGTGCACCCGTTGGTCCGTCGGCCGTCCCGGCCCTCGGACCAACGGGTGCACCGGTGCCCTCCGGGGCGCGTCGCGGTCCGCCGCCCGCGCCCCCGGCGCTAGCCTTCGCGGCATGGAGATCCTCGCGTACGGCGTCCAAGCAGACGAACAGCCGCTCCTGGAACAGGCCTTCGCAGACCGGCACGCCCTGCGGACGCTGGCCGTGTTCCTCAACCGCGACACCGCTCCGCTGGCGGCCGGCTACCCGGCCGTCAGCAGCAGCGTCAACGACGTCCTGGACGCCGCGACGCTCGCCGTGCTCGCCGCGGGCGGCACCGAGGTGGTCGCCCAGCGCTCCACCGGCTTCAACAACATCGACCTGGACGCCGCCGCCGAACTCGGCCTGACCGTCGCCCGGGTCTCCCACTACAGCCCCTACGCGGTCGCCGAGCACGCCTGGGCACTCGCCCTCGCCGTCAACCGCCGGCTCACCCGCGCGGCCAACCGCTCCCGCGAGTTCGACTTCCGGCTCGACGGCCTGCTGGGCCGCGACATCCACGGCATGACGGTCGGCGTCATCGGCACCGGCAAGATCGGCGAGTGCTTCGCCCGGATCGCGGCCGGCTTCGGCACCCACCTCCTCGGTTGGGACATCGCCCCCAACCCCGCCTGCCTCGACCTCGGCATGCACTACACGGAACTGCCCGAACTCCTCGGCCGCGCCGACCTGATCACCCTCCACGTCCCCCTGCTGCCGGCCACCCGCCACCTGATCGACGCGGCCGCGCTGGCCCGCATGAAGGACGACGCGATCCTGATCAACTCCAGCCGCGGCGGTCTCGTCGACAGTCTCGCCCTGGTCGAGACGCTGCGCGCCGGCCGGCTGTCCGGCGTCGGACTGGACGTGTACGAGGAGGAGACCGGCGTCTTCTTCACCGACCAGTCCATCCAGGGCATCACCGACGACACCCTGGCCCGCCTGATCACCTTCCCCCAGGTCCTGGTCACCAGCCACCAGGCCTACTTCACCCGCACCGCCGTCGGCCAGATCATCGACGCCACCGTCCGCAACATCGACGACTTCGCGGCCGGCCGCCGCAACGAGAACACCCTGGTGCCGCGCGGCTGACCCGCGCCCCGCACGGCCTCGTGCCCCCCTCCGGCGGACCGGAGGGGGGCACGAGAGGTGAACTGCCGGACGGGCCCTTGGGGTTCAGCTGCCGAGGCGGTCCGCGCCCGGCTCCTCCTCCCAGCCGTGCTCGCCCTTCACGCAGACGCAGACGGTGATGGTGGCGCAGGCCGAGCCGCTGCTGACCTGCCGCCCGGACGGGTCGCGGGCGACGGCCACCGCCACGTTGGTGATGTGGCAGGCCTTGGTGGCGCCGCCACCGCCGCCGCCGCGGTGCTCGCCGCACTGCAGGTCCTGCTCGGCGACCGTGTAGGTGCCGTGGCAGGTGGTGCTCGCGCCGGGGGCGAGGTCGGTGGCGTCACAGGTGATGCCGGTGACGAGGTTGTCGGTGATCGACAGGCCGTGCAGCGCGGTGTCGCCGGTGTTGGTGACGGTGTAGGTGTAGTGGACGGTGTCGCCGATCCGGAACGGGCCGGGCTCGTCGGCGCGCTTGGTGACGGTGAGACCGGGCGCGTGCGCGCGCACCTCGACGGAGGCCCGGGCCTCGTCGCTGGCGACCTGACCGCCCGTCGGATCGGTGGCGTGCGCCGTCGCGGTGTTGACGACGAGGCACGGGGTGGTCCGGCCGCAGGCGTCGACGTCGGCCTGGGTGACCACGTACGACCCGTGGCAGGTGGTGCTCGCGCCGGGGGCCAGCGCGGTGGCGTCGCAGGTGATGCCGGTGACCCGGTTGTCGGTGACGGTCAGGCCGGTCAGGGCGGTGTTGCCGGAGTTGTGGACGGTGTACGAGTAGGTGACGGTGTCGCCGGTGAAGAACGGGCCGGGCAGGTCCGCCCGCTTGGTCAGGGCGAGCGCCGGCGCGCTCCGGGTCACCGTGATGGTGGCCGTGGTCTCCTCGCTGGCCACCTGGTTCCCGGCCGGGTCCGCCGCGTACGCCACCGCGATGTTGACGACCCGGCAGCTGTTCGGGTCGGGCTGGTCGCAGACCAGGTCCTGCTGGGCGACGGTGTACGTCCCGTGGCAGGTGGTGGTCGCGCCGGCGGCGAGCGTGGTGGCGTCGCAGGTGATGCCGGTGACGTGGTCGTCGGTGACGGTCAGGCTGTGCAGGGCGGTGTTGCCGGTGTTGGAGACGCGGTAGGAGTAGGCGACCGTCGACCCGACCTCGAACGGGCCGGTCGAGTCCACCTGCTTCACCAGCGCCAGCTGCGGCGCCGGGACCTGGACGGTGATGCTCGCGTCGGCGGGGTCGCTGGCGATCCCGTTGTTCTGCGGGTCGACCGCCCCGGCCCGGGCCGTGTTGGGGATGACGCACTGGGTGGCGCTGCTGTCGGCGTCCAGACAGTCGTCGATGTCGGCCTGGGTGACGGTGTACGTCCCGTGGCAGGTGGTGCCGGCGCCCGGGGCGAGCGCCGTGGCGTCGCAGGTGACGGGGGAGACCCGGGTGTCCGTGACCGTCAGGCTGTGCAGGTCGGTGGTGCCGGTGTTGGTGACGGTGTAGGAGTATTCGGCCGTCGACCCGACGTGGTACGGGCCGCTGGAGACCACCTGCTTCGTCAGGGTGAGGTGGGGCGTACCGACCGGAACGGTCAGGTCGGTCTCCGGGGAGGTGACCGTCGTCCCGTCGGTGGTGCCCGTCGCGGTGGCGGTGTTGGTGACCGAGCCGGTCGCCCCGTCGGCCGCGGTGATGGTGTAGCTGCCGGTGCAGGTGGTGCTGTCGCCGGGGCTGCCCGCCGGCGCCAGCGTGGTGGACTGGCAGGTGATGCCGGTGACGTGGTCGTCGTGCACCTGGATGCCGCTCAGCTGCACCCCGCCGGTGTTGCGGACGGTGTACGCGTAGGTGACCGTCTGCCCGACCGAGTACGGGCCGGGCGTCACCACGTTCTTCTCGATCTCCAGGGCGGGCGGCTTCTCCAGCGGCACGCTCTGCGAGGACGGCGGCGAGGTGACCGTCTCGCCGCCCGAGATGCCCGTCGCGACGGCGGTGTTGTCGATCGACCCGTTCGCCGCGTCGGCCGCGGTGACGGTGTACGTGGCGGTGCAGGTGACCGTCTGGCCGGGTGCCAGGGTGGTCACCGGGCACGACACCGGGCCGACCTTCGGGTCGTTGACGACCAGGCCGGTGATCTCGGTGTTGCCCGCGTTGGTCACCACGAAGTCGTACGGCACCTGCGACCCGGGGGCCAGGTCGCCGGGCAGCGGCAGCCTGACCTGCTTCACCAGGTTCAGCTGCGGAAGCGGCACGTCACTGGTGACGACCACGTTGCGGATCAGGTGGACGTCGGTGGACGAGCCGGTCGACGAGGCGAAGCCGAACTTGTAGGTGGCCGGGATCGGCTGCGGCGCGGGGGCGGACAGCACCTGGTGCGGGCCGGTGCCGTCGTTGAAGTCGATCGTCACGGTGACCACCGGGCTGGCCCCGGCGGTGATGTGCACGTTCACCTGGCGGCGGGACGGTTCGAGGATCTCCTCGGCCTCCACCGGGGTGACGCCCGGGGGCATCACGGTCGACGGGCCGTGGAGCTTGCCCGGCAGGGTCGAGGGCCACGGCCCGGTGGTGGTGAAGTTGCTGGTGGTGGCCGTCAGGAAGCAGTAGCCGACCACGTCGTTCCCCGGCCCGCGCAGGGTGACCATGTTCGGCCCGGGCGGCGGCCACGGCGTCCTGGCCGGCGCCCGCTGGGCACAGCCGTTGCCGCGCTCCTCCCCGTCCCCGAAGAAGTTGCCGTACACGTCCAGGCCGACGCCGAGGTAGCCGTGGTCGACGCCGGGCAGCAGCGGGTTCTCCGGGATGTCGGCCTGGCGGATCTGGGCGTACCCGAGGCTGCCGCCGTACGCGCCGGGGTGGGTGAGCGCGGCGGCGCCGTCCACCAGGAAGAACGAGATCCCGTCCGCGGGGCTTGCCGGGGTGGTGCTCCCGTACTGGTACTGGTCGAAGGTGACGTCGAGGCCCTGGCCCGCCGGGAGGGCGTGGTCGTACATCACGGCGGCGCTCTGGAAGTAGCCGGCGTCGGTCAGCCGCAGGAAGCCGTCCGGCGCCGCGTTGTTCGGGGGCACCGGCCCGACGGCCGGCGGGCAGCCGAGCAGCGGGTGGTTCCCGCTGCCGGGCGGCGAGCCCACGGGCGCCGCGCCGGTCAGGCAGGCCGGGCCGACGGCCGAGAACTCCGGGGCGGTGGCCTGCTTGAACGTCTCGGTGAGCAGCGGGGTGCCCAGCGCCCGCAGCTGCGCCCGGGCCTGTACCTGCGCCTGCGCGGCCGGGGCGGTGGCGGCCCGGGCGTGCGCCCCGGCGTCGGCGCCGCTCAGTGACAGGGGCAGTGCGGCGGCGACGGCGAAGGACAGTGCGGCGGTGGCGAGACGGGAGCCCCGTCCGCGTGACGTCCGCCCGTCGGGTGCGGGGGACGGTGGTCTTATCTTCATGTCCCGCATCCCAGCAGCCACCGGCAACCCGCCTCTGAACGACAATCCGACAAGTAGCTCGGACGGCTGCCGCACATCCCACGGCCGCCGGTGCGCGACCTCCGGGGGCGCTGACCGGCCCTCCGTAAGCGCCGCCTAGGCTGGGTCCGAACAAAACGAAACCGGAGCAAACCGGACCCGGCCGCGCCGGGCCCGCGGGCGCACCGGACCGGACCACGGGCGCCGCGGCAGCGCGGCGCCGGACGGCATGGACGAAAGCGGGGCCGCCCGATGGGCGACGGCATGACCGGGATGCATCACCACGGCGGGGGCCCCCTGCCGCCGTTCAGCTTCTCCCGGGCGATGGAGTGGTCGCCGGACTGGCCGTACCTGGTGTTCTGCGGCCTGCTCCTCGGGCTGTACCTGACCGGCGCGGTCCGGCTGTGGCGGCGCGGCGACAAGTGGCCGGTCGGCCGGACGGTGGCCTGGACGGCCGGCGTCGGCACCGTCTTCCTGGTCACCAACACCAAGCTGAACGACTACGGCATGGTGCTGTTCAGCGCGCACATGATGCAGCACATGGTGCTGTCCATGCTGTCGCCGATCCTGCTGCTGCTCGGCGGCCCCATCACCCTCGCGCTGCGCGCGCTGCGCCCGGCCCGCAAGGGCAGCGGCAAGGGCCCGCGCGAACTGCTGGTCGCCCTGCTGCACAGCACCTACGTGCGGATCATCTCGCACCCGGCGTTCACCATCCCGGCGTTCATCGCCAGCCTGTACGTGCTGTACTTCACCCCGCTGTTCGACTTCCTGATGCAGTACCGGATCGGGCACCTGGGGATGATGCTGCACTTCCTGGCGGTCGGCATGCTGTTCTTCTGGCCGATCATGGGCGTCGACCCGGGCCCGCACCGTCCCGGCTTCGTGATGCGGATCATCGAGCTGTTCATGGGCATGCCGTTCCACGCGTTCTTCGGCGTGGCCGTGATGATGGCCTCCGGCCAGCTGGTCACCACCTTCTCCAAGGAGATGGCCCCGCTCGGCACCGACCTGCACGCCGACCAGCAGCTGGCCGGCGGCATCACCTGGGCGTTCGGCGAGATCCCGACCGCGATCGTGCTGATCGCGCTCACCCTCCAGTGGGCCAAGTCCGAGGAGCGCCAGGCGCGCCGCCGCGACCGGGCCGCCGACCGCGACGGCGACGCCGAGCTGGCGGCGTACAACAAGTACCTGGCGTCGCTGAACCGGGGCACCGCCGGGTAAGCGCTTTCCGCCGCCGCTTTCCCCTCGTGTCGATCCGCCCGGGCCCGTGCCCGGGCGGATCCGTCGTTTCCGGGGGCGTCGGCCGTGGCCAGCGTGGCGGCTCAGCCGATGCCCTGCCGGTCGGGGGCGAGGGCGAACGCCCGGTTGTGCTCGTCCGGGACGGCCGCGCCGACCGCGCGCTCCAGCAGCCGGCGCTGGGTCAGCAGCGGGGGGTGGCGCGGCTCCGGGGTGATCCGCAGCAGGTCGTCGAGGGCGGCGGCGAGGCGGCGGGTGACCTGGGGCTGGCCGGCGCCGCAGATCCGGATCTCGGTGAACGCCAGGTCCACCGTCGCCTCCCACCCGGGCACCGACTGCACCAGCCGCACCGCGCCGTCCCGGTCCCGGTGGCGCAGCTCGCCGACGGGCAGCGGGGCGAGGACGGCGAGCAGTTGGTGGATCCGGTCGACGGCCTGCACGGCGGTGGTCGGGTCGTTGACGGCCGGGGACAGGGCCCGGATGGCGATGTCGACGAGTTGCCGGAAGCCGAAGCTGAGGTCCTGGTGCATGGTGCGGTCCACCCCGACGTTCAGCGCGAAGGCGATTCGGCGCGGCCTGGGCGCGGTGCCGCCGGCGGCCAGCACGGTCGGGGTGCCGGGCGCGATGAAGTCGCCGATCCGCGGGATCAGGTGCAGCACCGTGCCGTGCCGCCGGGCCACCCGCACCAGGCGGCGGATGTTGACGTCCCGCAGCACGCCCGCCCGGCCCTCGTGCAGCAGCACCGGGCCCTGCGGAGCCGGGTCCCGGCCGGGGCCGCCGGGGCTCCCGGCGGCGGCCGGGCCGGACTGCGGGGCGAGCCACCGGTAGGCCGTCAGCACCTGCATCGACTCGCGGGTGACCCGGTCGATCACGTGCGGTACCCGCAGCAGCCGCAGCGTCGCCTGCACGTAGAGCACGAACAGGGCCAGGCTGAGCAGCACCAGGACGAGCGCGACCACCGTCGAGACGATCGGCACGGAGACGGCGCGGTTCGGGTCGGTGGTCTCGTCGTAGCCGAGCTGGACCAGCAGCGCGAAGACGAAGGTGGCCAGGCAGGTGGAGAAGGTCGCCTTGGTGAGGCGGCTGCGCACGTACAGGCGCAGCACCCGGGGGCTCATCTGGCCGGCCGCCATCTGGAGCGACACCAGGGAGATCGAGAACACCACGCCGATGAAGGTGAGCATCGCGGAGCTGACCGTCGACACCACGCTCTTGGCGGCGGAGGCGAACGACAGCAGGGTGTCGGCGGTCTGTTCGGCGGTCGCCTCGGCGAAGATCTCCTGGTCGATCAGGTCGGTCAGGCCGGCCAGCAGCACCGCCCCGACGCAGGCCACCAGCGGCGCGAACCAGAACGACTCGCGCAGGTGTTCCCGCAACGGCGACAACGCCCGGTAGTGCGGCCGCCGGCGCCGCCCGCTGTGCTGCTCGCTCATCCCGCCAGGCTAGCCAGCCCTGGCTCCGGGGGCCGGTAAGGACGCGGGCGGCCGCCTACAGTTGGGACGGCGGGCACGACGGGGCGTCAGGGGGCGGGGCGGGTGGAGACCGAGCGGCTGGCCGCCGTGAACGGGGCCGGCGGGCCGGGGTCGGGGTATGCGGTGGGCGGGCGGCTGGTGCTGACCTCGGCGCACGTGGCGGGGACGGTGGGCGCCCGGGTGGAGGTGTTCCGTCCGGGGCGGGCGGGGACGGCGGGCGGCCGGGTGGTGTGGGCCGGGACGCCGGGCGGGCGGGACGACGCGGCGCTGGTGCTGGTCGAGGACGGGGCTGCGTGGGGTGCGCCGGTCGGGCCGGTGCGCTGGGGCCGGCTGGTGACCCGGCGGCCCGGGGCGGGGTGCGAGACGTGGGGTGTTCCGGAGGTGGCGCAGCGTCCGCAACGGGCGGTCGAGGCGGTGCAGTTGGCGGGCCGGATCAATCCGGGGACGGGTTTCGTCGGCAACCGGTACGTCGTCGACCTGGACGCCCGCCCGCCGGTCCGGGAGGCGGGTTCGCCGTGGGCGGGGCTGTCCGGGGCCGCGGTGCACTGCGGGCGGGTGCTGGTGGGGGTGGTGGCCGCCGACCTGGCGTACTCCGGGCACGCGGCGCTGGGGGTGGTGCCCGGGTACGTGCTGCTGCACGACGCGTCGTTCCGGGCCGTGCTGGAGGCGCACGGGGCCGGGCCGGGGGTGGGTCCGACGGCCGTGGAGTTCCAGGAACTCGGGGACCGCGCCCAGGAGTTCGCGGGCCGTCCGGCGCCGGTCACGCCGGCGGCGCTGCTGGAGGCCGGGCGGCAGACGGTGCCGTTCTACGGGCGGGACGGCCTGCTGGCCGAGCTGCGCGCCTGGTGCGGGCCGGACGGGTTCGGCGCCTGGCTGCTGCACGGGCCCGGCGGCCAGGGGAAGACCCGGCTCGCCCACGAGCTGGGCCGGCTGCTGACCGCCGACGGCTGGACGGTGCTGTGGCCGCACGCCGACGCCACGGCCGAGCAGCTGACCGAACTGCGGTACGCGGAGCGGCCGTTGCTGGTGGTGCTGGACTACGCGGAGGCCCGGTCCGGTCAGCTCGCCGCGCTGCTGCGGGCGGCGGCCGACCATCCGGGCGGCAGCCCGCTGAAGCTCCTGCTGCTGGCCCGGACGGACGGCGACTGGTGGCGGCAGGCCCGCACCGAATCCCGGCTCGCCGAGGACTACTTGGCCGCCGCCCGCACCCGCCTGCTGGCCCCGCTGGAGGACGATCCGGCCCGGCGGTCCGCCCACTACCGGGCGGCGCTGCGGGCCCTGGCGGCAGCCCTCCCCGGGGCCGACCGCACTCCCCCGCTGGGGCGTTCCGCGGAGCGCGAGCTGACGGACGACGCGTACGGCAACGCGCTGACCCTGCACATGACGGCGCTCGCCGACCTGCTCGACGCCGCCGGCGCGGACGGGCGGCAGCCGGAGGAGGTCGAGGACCGCCTGCTGAACCACGAGCGCCGGCACTGGCACCGCAGCGCGGCGTTCCGGGTGCCCGCGCTGAGTCGTGCGACGCTGGAAACCGCGCTCGCCGCAGCACACTTGACGACCGTCACGGACCGCGAGGACGCCGACCGGCTGTGGCGACTGCTGCCCGCGCTGGCCGATCAGCCGCGCGACCAGCGCGACCGCGTCACCGCCTGGCTGGCCGCGCTCTACCCGCCGGGGCCGGCCGCCGGCCGGCCGTGGGGGTCCCTCCAGCCCGACCGGCTGGCCGAACGGCACGCCGGGCGCGAGCTGATGGCCGATCCGGCGCTCGCCGACCGGCTGCTCGCCGACCCCGGCCCGGGCTGGGCCGCGCACCTGCTCACCGTCTACGGCCGGGCCGCCGCGCACCCCGCGTTCGGCGAACGCCTGGACGCGGAGCTGACCGCCCTGTGCGTCCGCCACCACGGCCGCCTCGCCGAGGAGTTGGTGGCTTCGGCGACCAGTGCCGCGCACGGCGCCCCGTTCGTCGCCGCGCTGCGCGTCCTCGCCGAGGATCCGGCGGCCGCGCTCGACGACCTGACGTCGCTGTACCGGGTGCTGCCCTACTTCAGCCGGCGGCTGAGCCCCGTCTCCTCGGTCGTGGCGCGGCGGCTCGTCGAGCTGTTCGACGAGCTGGCGGCCGACGACCCGGAGACCTACCGACCCGATCTCGCCTGGGCGTTGAACCAATGGTCCATCCGGCTCGGCGAACTCGGCCGGCACACCGAGGCGCTGGCCGCGATCGAGCGCGCGGTGGACCTGCTCCGGGAGCTTGCGCAGGCCGACCCGGACACCCATCTCCCCGCCCTGGCGGATACGTTGAACAACCTCGCCAACCGGCTGTCCTGGCAGGGCCGGCCCGCCGACGCGCTGGCCGCGGCCGAAGAGGCCGCCACCCACTACCGTGCCCTCGCGGACACCGACCCCGACGCCCACCGCGCCGAACTCGCCCTCGCGCACAGCAACATCGCCGTCCATCTCAACGAACTCGGGCGCGACGACGAGGCGTTGGCCAGCGCCGAGCGGGCCGTCGCGCTCCGCCGTGCCCTCGCCCGGGCCGACCGGGCCGCCCACGAAACCGACCTCGCGGCGTCCCTGACCATCTTCGCGACGCTGCTCGGCCACCACGGCCGGCACGACGAGGCGCTCGCCCGGAGCGCGGAGGCGGTGGCCCACTACCGGCTCCGCGCGGAGCGCGACCCCGACACCTATCTGTCCACGCTGGCGTCCTCGTTGAACCTCCACTCGATCTGCCTGGCCGCCTCCGGGCGCCCGGACGAAGCGCTCGCCACCGTGCAGGAGGCCGTCGCCCTGCGCCGCGCCCTGGCCGCCGGCAGTCCCGACACCGATCTGCCCCATCTCGCCGCGTCGTTGAACAGCCTCTCGCTCCGGCTGGCCCGGCTCGACCGCCACACCGAGGCGTTGGCGGCGATCGAGGAGGCCGTGGGGCACTACCGCGCCGTCGCGGACCTCGCTCCCGCCGCCCACCTGCCGGACCTCGTCACCGTCGCGTCCAACCGCGCCGACCGGCTCGTCCACCTCGGCCGCCGGGCCGAGGCGCTGGCCGGCTTCGACCAGGTCGTCGCGGTCGTCGACGGCCTCGCTCGGCAGGACCCCGCCGTCCTCGGCCCCGTCCTCGCCAGGGCCCTGGCGATCGCCGACCGGCTCCACCGCGGGTCCGGCTGACGCCGCCGGGTCCGGCTCGCGGCCGGTCAGCCGCGCCGGTCGCGGACCGGGCGGGCGGGCGGTGAGCAGGTCGGCTCTGCCCGGCGCGGGGACGTCCTCGGCCCAGGAACGCGCCCCCGCTCCGGCTGTCGTGTCAGCGCACCGTCCCTGGCTCCTGCCGGAAGCGGTCGGCGGCCGCCGACAGGACGTCGAGCAGGGGTGCGGCGTCCGAGCCGTCCGGTCCGCTCAGGCACAGGCGGTCGGCCGATCCGCCGTAGCGGCGGTGGAGTTCGCGGGCGACGGCGGCGGGCTCGCCGGTGACGGCGAGGGTGTTGAGGACGGTGTCGTCGATCAGCCGGCCCATCTCCTCCCAGCGGCCGCGGACCGAGAGCGGATGCAACTCGTCCTGCAGGGCGCCCCAGCCGTGGGTCTCCAGGACGGGGCGGTAGGCGGGCGTGGAGGCGTAGAAGGCGAGGCGTTCGCGGACCAGGCGCAGGTTGGTCCGGTACTCGTCCTCGTCGCGGCCGGTGGCGACCAGCACGTTGGCGACCACCTCGAACGGGCGGGCGGTCCACGGGGCCCGGTCCGCCTCGGACTTGGCGCGGGCGGCGCGGACGGCCGGCAGGACCGCGGTGGCGAGGTGCTGCGGCGAGCCGAACGGGTGGGCGAGGAAGCCGTCGGCGGCGGCCCCGGCGGTGGCGGTCATCAACGGGCCGACGCCGGCCAGCAGCAGCGGCGGCGGCTCGTACGGGAGCGGCTCGGGCGCGAAGACCGGCGTCATCAGGGTGTGCCGGTAGAACTCGCCCCGGAACGCGAGGCGTTCGCCGGTCTGCCAGGTGTGCCAGATCGCCCGGACGGCGGCCAGGTACTCCTGCATGCGGGCCGCCGGGCGGTCCCACGGCATGCCGAAGCGGCGGACGACGTGCGGCTTGATCTGCGTGCCGAGTCCGATCGCGGCCCGGCCGCCGGAGCTCTCGTGCAGTCCCCACGCCTCGTACGCGAGCGTCATCGGGGTGCGGGCGAAGGCGATCGCCACGCCGGTGGCGAGGCCGATCCGCCCGGTCCGGTCGGCGGCGCGGGCCAGTTGCAGGAACGGGTTGTGCGAGGTCTCCGACAGCACGAACCGGTCGGCCCCGCGCTCCTCGGCGGCCCGCGCCAGGTCGGGTGCGGTGGCGGGCAACGGCGGCGCGGCGAGATCGATGCGCATGGACGGACGCTCCTGCGGGCAGTGCGGGTCGGAACGCACCCGATGCTATGCCGCGGACGGCCCGGCCCCGCCGACGGGCCGTCAGGACGGCGGTCTCAGGAGGGCGACGTGAACGGCGGCGTGAACGACGGCGGGTGACCAGGGAGGTGGCCCCTGGGTGTCGGCTTCCGGTGCACCTCGTCCGGGCCGACGCAGCTGATCACGCGGTGTCGCCGGCCGGCTCGAAGGAGACCGCCGCGCTCTGCTCGGACACCGGCACCTCCGCAGCGGAGGCGGGTGCGCTCGTGGGCGCGACCGGCGCGGCGGGCGAGCAGGAGGGCGACCTGACCGGGCTTCAGTGCAGCACGGCGTGCACCGGCCGGTCCTGGCTCGGGGTCCGCCGTCCGCCGTGCCGGAGGACGCGGCGCCGATGAACCCCGCCCCGATCGCCGGGGACCCGCCCCGCGCCGTCGACTTGCTCCGCACCTTCGCGGTCCTCCCCCGGACCGTCCCCCGCGCCGGCCCGCCGACCCGACGGCGGGTCATCGGCGCGAAGGACGATCCGCGCGGCCTGCCTGACGGCTCATCGGCCGGCGTTGCACAGCGCGTCGTCGACCAGCGTGTTCTCGGCCTGGGCGATCTTCGGCACGTCGTCCGGGGAGGCGATCTGCACGCCGGACAGCGAGACGGTGACGGCGCGTCGGCCGTCGGCGGTGACGCCGGTGGCGGTGATCCAGCCGGAGTCGCCGCCCTCGTGGCCCCAGTACGTGCCGCCGCAGGACAGCGGGCGGGCGAACAGGCCGAGGCCGTCGCGGGCGCCCGGCATCAGCGCCTCGAAGTCCTTGCCGACGGGCACGGTCTGCTGCATCCGGGCGAGTTGGTCGGGCGGCAGCAGCCGGCCGCCGAGCAGGGCCCGGAAGAACCGGTCGAGGTCGGCGGTGGTGGAGATCAACCCGGCCTCGCCGTTGGTGCCCGCGCCGACCTGTTCGGTGACGTCCACCAGCGGCCCGTCCCCGAACCGCTGGTACGTCGCGGCGTGCGGCTGCGGCAGCGTGGGCGTGGCGCCCGGCCAGGAGGTGTGGGTCAGGCCGAGCGGACGGGCGATCCGGTCCTGCACCTCCTGGTGCCAGGGGTGTCCGGTGACCCGTTCGACGATCATGCCGAGCAGGACGTAGCCGGTGTTGTTGTAGCCCCAGTCCGTGCCGGGCGCGAAGTCCGGCCGGTGGGCCGTGGCACGGGCGACGGTCTGCGCGGCGGTGGTGCTGTCGTTGCGGTGCTGCTGGAAGTCCTCGGCGGAAGCGGGGTCGGGGTAGTCGTCGTGCAGGCCGCTGCGGTGCTGGAGCAGGTCGCGGACGGTGATCGCCCGGCCGTCGTTGCCGTTGCCGGCGACCACGCCGGGCAGCCGGCTCTCCACCGAGTCGTCCAGCGCCAGCCTGCCCTCGGCGACGAGTTGCAGGACGACGGTGGCGACGAAGGCCTTGGTGACACTGGCGATCCGGAAGTGACCGTCCGCCGGCACGGGTTGACGGCCCGCCAGGTCGGCGACGCCGCTGACGGCGGTCAGGTCCGGGCCGTCGGCGGTGCTGAGGCGGGCCTGCACTCCGGTCACGCCGAGGGCGAGGAGCGCGTCGGCGTTCCGCTGGAGCGCGGCCTGCCGGCGGTCCCCGGGCGGCCGGCCTCCGTTCGGCCCGCTTCCGTGCCGCTGGGCGGCGGTCGCGCCCAGCAGGCCGGCGGTCAGCGCACCGGCCGCGAGGACGGCGAGCAGCAGGGTGCGCCGGCGGGAGCGGCCGGTGCGTCGGGGAGTGTCGGTCGGTGAACTCGTCATGCCGTTGACGCTAGGGGCGGCGGCGGCACCCGGTCGGTACCCCGAACTGGTGGGAAAAGGGTGCAGCAGGCTGTAGTGCGGGCCCCGATGACGATGGCTCAGACTGTGCCGAATGGAACTCCTCGGACACCACCGCCGGTCGGCCCCGTGGCGCGGCCTCGGGTACCTGCTGGGCGCGCTCGGGACGGCCGTGGCCACCGTGGTCGCGCTGCCGGTGCTGCTCGTCCCGCGGGCAGCGCGCGGCTGGGCGGATCTGCAACGGGCGCGCGCGGAACGGCTGTTGGGCGCCGGGCCGGCCGGCCCGGTGCGGGTCGGCGGGTGGCGGGTGGCGGCCTGGCTGGTCGCGGGCACCGCCGGCGGCCTGGCGGGAGGCGCGTTCGCGGTGCTGTGCGCGGGCAACACGGTGACCACGGCCGTGACGATTCCGCTGTGGCGGGCCCTCCCGGCGGGCACCCGGGCGGGCGGGTTCGGCTGGGGCGCGCCGCTGTCGGGATGGGGCGACGCGCTGACGGCGGGGACGGCCCAGTTGGCGGCGTTCGCCGCGGCGACGTACTGGCTGGTGCCGCCGCTGGCGCGTCAGCACGCCCGGATGTGCACGGCGTTGCTGTCGCCGTCGGCGGCCGAGCGGCTGGCCCGGCAGGTGGCGGCGCTGACCGAGACCCGGGCCGACGCGATGAACGCGCACGGCGCCGAACTGCGCCGGATCGAACGGGACCTGCACGACGGCGCGCAGGCCCGCCTGGTGGCGATCGCGATGCGGCTGGGCGTGGCGCGCGAACTGCTCGACGAGGAGCCGCACCTGGTGGCGAAGCTGCTGGCGGAGGCGCAGCAGGGCACCGAGGACGCGATGGCGGAACTGCGGGCGGTGATCCGGACGATCTACCCGCCGATCCTCGCCGACCGCGGACTCGCCGGGGCGCTGGCCGCGTTGACGGCCGGGGCGGCGATCGACGCGGACCTGGAGGTCGGCCCGCTCGGGCCGGTCCCGGCGGCGGTGGAGGCGGTGGCGTACTTCGCCGTCGCCGAGGCGCTCACCAACGCGGCCAAGCACAGCGGGGCGTCCCGGGCCGGCGTGCGACTGGCCCGGGACGGCGACTGGTTGACGGTCACGGTCGCGGACGACGGGGTGGGCGGCGCGGACGCGACGCGCGGCACCGGGCTGGCCGGGATCCGGCACCGGGTGCGGGCGCTGGACGGCACCGTCGAGGTGCACAGCCCGGTGGGCGGACCGACCCGGATCGAGGTGGGGCTGCCGTGCGGGTCGTGATCGCCGAGGACAACGTGCTGCTCTCCAGCGGGCTCGAACTCCTGCTGGCCGCAAAGGGGTTCGAGGTGGCGGCGGTCGCCGGGGACGCACCGGGCTTCCTCGCGGCCGTCGCCGAACACCGGCCGGACGTCACCATCGTCGACGTGCGCCTGCCGCCGTCCTTCCGCGACGAGGGCATCCGCGCGGCCATCCGGGCCCGCCGGCGCAGCCCGGGCCTGCCGGTGCTGGTCCTGTCGCAGTACGTGGAGCGGCAGTACGCGGGCGAGTTGGTCTCCGACGGGCGCGGCGGCGTGGGCTACCTCCTCAAGGACCGGGTCGGCCGGGTCAGCGAATTCGTGGACGCGCTGCGACGGGTCGCGGCGGGCGGCACCGTGATGGACCCGGAGGTCATCGGCCAACTCCTGACCCGGCCCGCCCACGACCCGATCGCCGCGCTGACGCCCCGCGAACGGGAAGTCCTCGCCCTGATGGCAGAGGGACACGACAACACCACCATCGGCACCCGCCTGGTGATCACCGACAACGCGGTCCACAAGCACATCGGCAACATCTTCACCAAGCTCGGCCTCTCCCCCACCGACAGCGGCCACCGCCGAGTCCTCGCCGTCCTCAGCTACCTCAGCCACGAGTAGCCCCGCCACCCCCACCCGCCAAACCCCGACCGGCAGCAGCACGCCCCCTCCCAACACCCGCTCCCCAGCCGCGCGCAGCGCACCCCCACCTGTCAAAGCCCGTCCGGCAGGAGCACGCCCCCCTTTCATAGCCCGCTCCGAGCCGCGCAGCACATCCGTCCGTCAGCGGCCGACCGGCAGGAGCACTCCACCTCCCCAAAACCCGCCCCCCCAGCCGCGCGCAGCGCACCCCCGCCTGTCAGGGGCCCACCGGCAGGAGCACGCCACCCTCCCCGAAACCTGCCCCCAGCCGCGCGCAGCGCACCCCCACCCGTCACACCCCGACCGGCAGAAGCACCCACCCCCTCGCTGTAGCCCGCTCCGAGCCGCGCAGCGCACCCCCGCCTGTCAGGGGCCCACCGGCAGGAGCACGCCTCCGGTGAGGTGGAGGAGTTCGGCGGCGGTGGTGGGGAAGACGGTGTGCGGGGTGCCGGCGGCGGCCCAGACCTGGGGGTATTCGGTGAGGGCCTGGTCGACGACGGTGGGGAGCGGGCGGGGGTGGCCGGTGGGGGCGACGCCGCCGATCGCCTGGCCGGTGGCCTCGCGGACCTGCTCGGGCGTGGCCCGCCGCAGCGGTCCGCGGCCCCAGCGGGCGGCGAGTGCGGCGGTGTCGACCCGGTGCCGTCCGCTGGTGAGGACGAGGACCGCTTCGCCGTCGGAGTGGAACACCAGGCTGTTGGCGATCGCTCCGACCTCGCAGCCGAGTGCGGCGGCGGCCTCGGCCGCGGTGCGGGCCGAGTCGTCGAGGACCCGGACGGCGCCGGGGAGGCCGGCGGCGGCGAGCGCGTCGGCGACGAGGGTGCTGCGGGTCGGCAGTGCGGTCGGTTCCATGAACTCTCCTGGGGCGCGGCGCAGGGCAGTCGGTCGGCCGTTCCATTTACGGAACGTTCCGTATGTGGAACGATAGCCCTCGTGCAAGCACCTGATCAACCCGCCCGGGCCGTCCACCGCGCCGCCCCGGATCTCTCGGCGCGCATCGGCCTGCGCCTGCGCGAGCTGCGCACGGCCCGCGGCCTCTCCCTCTCGGAGCTGGCGCGCCGTTCGGGCGTCGGCAAGGCCACCCTGTCGGGGTTGGAGTCGGGTCTGCGCAATCCGACGCTGGAGACGCTGTACGCGCTGACCACCGCCTTGGGGCTGCCGCTCAGTGCGGCGCTGCACGAGCCGGAGGCGGCGGCCCGGGACGCGGAGTTGGGCCGGGCGGCCGCGGCGGCCGTCTCGGGGCGGGTGCTGGACGCCGTGCTGCTGGAGCGGTTCGAGGACGCGGCGGCGGTGTCCGAGACGTACCGGATCCGGATCCGGCCGGGCGCGGTGCAGCGTTCGGCGGCGCACCCTCCGGGTACCGTCGAGCACCTGGTGGTGCTGTCCGGCACGGCCCGGGCGGGCGGCGTGACGGTCGGCCCGGGCGGGCACCACACCTGGGCGGCGGACGTCCCGCACTCGTACGAGGCGGTGGGGGCGGACGTGGAGGCGTTCCTGATGGTCCGTCACCCCAAGTCCTGACCGCGCGGATTGTCGGGGGCGGGGGGCGAGCGGCATTGATCGACATCGCGCCGCGTGGCATTGTCGCCTCTCACATCCGTGGCCGGCCGGCCCCGCAGCGCGTTGGGAGACGATCGCATGAGCACGCAGAGTCCGTGGACGGCCCGCACGGTGGGCGGTGCCGGCGTCGAACTGCACTGCCGGGACTGGGCCGGCGCGGACTCCGCGCGGCCGGTGCTGCTGCTGCACGGGTTGGCCGGGCACGCGGGCGAGTGGGACGCGCTGGCGTCGGCGCTCGCCCCGGCGCACCGGGTGGTCGCCGTGGACCAGCGCGGCCACGGCCGTTCCACCCGCCGCCCGGCGGACCTCGGGCGGGCGGCGTTCGTGGCGGACGTGCTGGCGGTCGCGGACGGCCTCGGTCTGGAGCGCCCCCTGCTGGTGGGGCAGTCGCTGGGCGGGCACACCGCGCTGCTGGCCGCGGCCGCGCATCCGGGGCGGTTCGCCGGGGTGGTGCTGGTGGAGGCGGCGGCCGGGGTGTCGCCGGGCGCGCCGGAGGAGGTCGGGTCGATGCTGGCGGCCTGGCCGCTGCCGTTCCCGGAGCGGTCCTCGGCGGTGCGGTTCTTCGGCGGCGGCCCGCTCGGCGAGGCGTGGGCGGACGGCCTGGAGCGGCGCGCCGACGGCTGGTGGCCGCGGTTCGACGCGGAGGTGATGGTGGCGGCGCTGGCCGAGAACGCGGTGCGGGACCGCTGGGAGGACTGGGCGGGCGCGGCGCACTGCCCGGCACTGCTGCTGCTCGGCCAGCACGGCGTCGTCCCGGGGGCCGACGTGGACCGGATGCTGACGCTGCGTCCGGACGCGCACGCGGCGAGCCTGCCCGGTGCCGGCCATGACGTCCACCTGGAGCGCCCGGCGGAACTGCACCGGCTGGTGGCCGAGTTCCTGCGGGGCCTGCCGGACTGAGGCGGAACGCGCCGGTGGCGGGGGGGCGGGGGGGGGGCCCCCGCGGGGGGGGGGGGGGGGGG
>NZ_JBHWDS010000064.1:0-45276 GCF_042734615.1 Kitasatospora sp. NPDC059646 | reverse complement strand
GACGGCATCCAGCGCCGACCGGGCCGCGCGCCCGTGGGGGAGAGGGCCGCTCAGGCCTCCCGCGGCTCCGCCGCGGGGGCCAGCTCCAGTTCGCCCAGGAACCACCCCTCCAGGATCCGCAGGCGGCTCTCGCACTCGGCCCGGTCCGCGCCGGACACCAGGGCGGTGAGCAGGAAGTCCGAGGAGAACGCGGCCGTCGCCATGGTCTGCCCGGGCTCCACGAACACCTGGAACTTCTCCACCCAGGGGAAGTCCGGCGGCCCGTCCGGCACCCGCACCACCCGGCCGGGCCGCTTCATCAGCACCAGCTGGCCCACCATCCGCTCCGGCGTGCGCTTCTCCGCGCCCAGCCACTCCGGCAGCGGCAGGCCCAGCTGGGCGCGCACCCACGCCTCGCTGGGGTCCACGCCGAACATCAGCCGGACGATGTCGCGGATCGCCGCACCGCCGGTGCGGCAGGCGATCTCGCACAGCACCAGCTCGTCGTCCGGCGTGTGGAACACCTCCAGGTGGAAGGCGAAGCTCTCCGGGCCGCCGAGCGCCGCCAGGGTCCGCTCGGTGAACTCCAGCAGCCGGCCGGTCAGCGGGTCGTCCACGTCCAGCGTCAGGTCCAGCCGGCCGCCGGTGTCGGTCCGGTACGAGGCCAGCGCGTACTGGTACTGCGAGGGCCAGGCGAACACCGTCCGCCCGTCCACCACCAGGCCGTCGACGTGGCACATCTTCCCCGGCACGAACGCCTCGGCCAGCAGGTTCGGCAGGTTCGGGCCGTACAGGTCGAAGCCGTCGGCCAGGTAGGCGTCCAGCTCCTCGCGGGAGTCCAGGATGTGCAGGCCGACCGAGCCGGCGCTGTCCTTCGGCTTCAGCACCAGCGGGAAGCCGTGCCGTTCGGCGAAGGCCAGCAGGTCGGTCGCGCAGCGCGCCTCGGTGTACGGGGCGACGGCCAGGCCGGCGGCCTCGGCCAGCCGCTTCATCACCGCCTTGTCCCGGTACGGCAGCACGGTGTCCATCCGCTGGCCCGGCAGGCCGAGCACCTCGCGCAGCTCGGCGGCCCGCTCCAGGTCCCGTTCCTGACAGGCGATCACGTGCGTGACGGGGTGCTCGCGCGCCCAGTCCAGGGCCTGCGCCTCCAGGTGGCCGCCGGTCTCGTAGTCGTCCACGGCCGCGGTGCGCAGGTACGCCCCGCCCTCCGGCGGCAGCTGCTCGGAGACCAGCGCCAGGTGCTCCCGGGAGGCGATCAGCAGCACGTCGCCGGGGTGGTCCGCCAGCCACTCGTGGTACGGGGTGCCGGCCAGCGAACCCCGGTGGTGCAGCACCAGCACGGTCATCGGGACACCTCCAGGAGATCCAGCCCGGCCTGCGCGCGCAGCAGTTCGCGCACCGGGCGGGCCGCCGGGTCGTAGCGGACGGTGTGCACCGGACGGCCGCCGTCCGGGGCGCGGACGGTCTCCACCGTGCACGGGTGGCCGGGGTCGGCGGGCAGCGCGCCGGCGAGCGCCGCGCCGTCCGCGAGCTCCACCGGGCCGGCCGGCGGCGGCTCCACGGTCAGCGCCGCGACCTGCGCCGGGTCGTACGGCAGCAGGCCGCCCGCCACCGCGGCCCGCAGCGCCGCCTCGTCGGCGAGCTCGGCCAGCACCGGGTGCCCGGCGGCCAGCCGCCGGCGGACCGTCAGCGGGTAGCCCCAGCGGTGCGCCCACAGGTACAGGTCGGCGATCCGCCGGACCTCCTCGCGCGGCGTGGTGGCGATCCCGGCCGCGGCCAGCAGCCCGCCGGCCGTGATCGGGTCGGCGAGCGCCTGCGCCGCGGCCGGGCGCTGGCCGGGCAGGCCGAGGTGCTCGCGCAGGCCGGCCGCCCGGACCTGGTCCACCGGGTCGAGCGCGATCAGCGCCCGCACCTCGGTGCGGGCGGCGGCGTCCAGCACCGCCAGTTCGACGGCGGCGCCGTGCTCGTACCGCTCCACCACGGTGACCTGCGCGAAGCCCGGGCGGGGCCCGGCCGCGCCGGTGACCAGCCACAGGTCCTGCCCGGCGTCGGCCAGCGCGGCGGGGCAGGCGGCGGCGTACCGGCCGTCCGGGTCCAGCACGACCAGCGTCATCGGGCCACGTCCTCGATCCGCACCGTCAGCCCGTCCCGGAGCAGCTCCTCGCAGAGCGCGACCGCCGCGTCGGTGTCGGCGGCGGAGACGGCCAGCAGGCCGAGCCGGTCCCAGTTGTCCTGGATCGGGCGGATCACCGAGCCGGGCCGGGCCGCCAGGTCGAGGGCCAGCACCGCCGGGTGGGCGCGCAGCTCGTCCGCGCCGGTGATCTCCGCGACCCGGCCGGGCCGGCCCACGATGCCGCGCACGCAGCCCGCCCCGATCGCCTTCGGACGCTCCGTCAGCGGCTCGACCAGGCCGAACGGCCAGGCCAGCGCGTACCGGGTCAGGTCGATGCCGTACGAGGCCTGCACCAGGTCGGGGATGTGGTCGCCGCCGAGCCGGTTGTGGCCCTCGATGATCAGCGGGCCGCGCGAGCTGAGCCGCAGCTCGGTGTGGCTGGGGCCGTCCTTGATGCCGACGGCGTCCAGGAACTCGGCGACGGCCGCCGTGATCCGCTCCTCGTCGACGGCGTCCAGCCGGGCCGGCTGGGCGTGGCCGAGCTCCACGAAGTGGTCGCCGCCGGTGAGCTTCTCGGTGATCGCGACCACGGTGTGGTGCCCGTCGAAGCTGAAGCCCTCGATGCTGAACTCGGGGCCGTCGATGTACTGCTCCATCAGGAACTCGGTGACGGCGTACATCGTGGAGCCGCGGTCCATGCCGGTGCGGCGGGCCGCGCCGATCCGCTCCCACACGCCGTCGACGTCCTCGGGGCCGGCCACCATGAACAGCGCGAAGCCGGCGGTCAGGTCGACCGGCTTGACCACGAACGGGTAGCCGTGGGCGGCGCCGAACGCGGCCAGCGAGTCCCGGTCGGTGAGCGGCTCGGCGGCCACCGTGGGCGCGCCGACGGCCGCCAGGTGGCGGCGCATGGCGAGCTTGTCGCGCAGCAGCCGGGCCGGCTCGTGGCCGGTGCCGCCGAGGCCGAACAGGTCGTTGATCCGGCCGGCCGGCTCCAGGCCGGGCTCGGTCAGCGACAGCGCGGCGGAGAACTTCCAGATGGCGTGGGCGGCCCGGGCCAGCGGCTCCAGCACCGACCAGTCGGTGAAGTCGGCGATCAGCGTGACGTCGGCGAGTTCGGCCTGCTCCGGCTGGAACTTCTCCTTGTGCTGGATCAGCACCACGTTCAGGCCGAGCTCCTTGGCGATGCGGACCGGCTCGGTCTGGTGGCCGATCAGCAGCAGGGTGCGCTCCGGGCGCATCGGCGCGGCGGGCGCGGCGTGCACCGCGTTCAGGACGTCGGAACCGGTCTCCACGTGCAGCAACTCCTTGGACTCGGCAGCCAGTCGTTCGGCCTCCTCGGCGGTGCCGGCGGCCACGATCAGGTGGCCGTGCCGGGTGCTGGAGTGCCGGGTGCGCGGCAGCACGTCGCCGACCGCGAACGGGAACCGCAGCTCGTGCACGTGCTCCAGCGCGGCGAGCCGCTCCAGGCCGTCCACCCGGGTGACCGTGCCCGGCTCCAGGGCGAAGTACGAGACGGCGGCGGCCCGGGTCGGCGCGGCGGGCTCGGCGCGGCCGCCCACCAGCAGGTCGAAGATCGCCCCCTCGATGTCGAAGCCGGTGGCGAGCCGGATCAGCGCCGGGATCCGGTCGCCGCCCAGGCGGGCCTGCGACTCCACCACGCGCGGCCCGTCGGCCGTCAGGATCACCTCGGTGTGCGCCGGGCCGAACCGGTAGCCGGCGGCGTCCAGCAGCGCGGTGACCAGCCCGCCGATCGCCGCGGCGTCGGCGGACGGCAGCGGCGCGGGGAAGACGTGCCCGGTCTCCACGAACGACGGCGCGGGCGTCTTGCGCTTGGCGGTGATGCCGACCACCAGGTGGCTGCCCTCGCAGCTGAGCGTCTCCACGCTGAACTCCGGGCCGTCGAGGAACTCCTCGACCAGCACCGGGCCCCGGTAGGAGAACGCGGCGACCTCCTGCTGCCACTGCGCCAGGTCGTCCGGCCCGGCGACCAGCCGGACGGCCGCGCTGCCCTGCAGGCGGGTCGGCTTCACCACGGCGGGCAGGCCGAACGCCTCCAGCACGGCCGGCACCTCGTCCGGGCCGGCGGCGAGCGCGGTGCGCACCGGCGACAGGCCGTGCTCGGCGAGCAGCTCGCGCAGCGCCGCCTTGTCGTTCAGCAGCCGCAGCGCCCGCGGCGGGTTCACGGCCAGCCCGAGGGCCTGCGCCTCCTCGGCGACGGCGACCATGGTGGCCTCCTCGCCGAGGTGCAGGATGCAGCCGACGTCGTGCGCGAGGGCGGTCTCCCGGACCAGCCGGCGCAGCCCGTCCTGGTCGGAGAAGTCCGTCCACAGCATCGCCGTCGACGCCTTCTCGACGCCCGCGAGATAGGAGGCCGGCTGCAGCGTCGGATCCCAGATCGACCACACTTCGAATCCGAGGGAGACCGCTTTCTCTACGAACTGCGTGTACGGCTGCACCATCAGCAGCCGGTTGTTCGCGGGCGCTGCTCGCTCAATCACGGCGGGCCATCCCTTTCGTGGCGTTCGGGGCAGTGGTGTCGTCGGTGGGCCGGGCGGACGGCCCGGCCGGGGAGGGGCCGTCGGCGCAGGAGCGGGCGGCCAGGGCCCGGCCGCCCTTGGGCACGTCGTCCATCACCAGGGCGCGGGCGCCGATCAGCGCACCGTCGCCGACGGTGATCGGCCCGAGCAGGGTGGCGCCCGCGCCGACGGTGACGCCGTCGCCGAGCCGCGGGTGGCGGCGGGCGCCCCGGTCGGACCGGGCCCGGTCGTGCCACCAGCCGAGCGAGCCCAGCGTCACCTGGTGGAACAGCGAGACGTCGTCGCCGATCTGCGCGGTCTCGCCGATCACGGTGCCGCTGCCGTGGTCGATGAAGAAGCGCCGGCCGATGGTGGCGCCGGGGTGGATCTCGATGCCGCCGGTGAGCACCTTGGCGACGGCGGACACCAGCCGTGCCGCGATCCGGTGCCGGCGCAGGTACAGCGCGTGGGCGATCCGGTGGCCGGCCAGGGTCAGCGCGGTGGGGTGCAGCAGCGCCTCGCCGCGGCTGTGCACCGACGGGTCGCGGGCCACCACCACGTCCAGCGTCTCGCGGACCCCGCGCAGGGCGGCGCGCAGCCGGGGCAGCGGCCCGCGGGGTGTCATGCGGCGGCCCCGGCCGGCTCCCCGGCCGGCGCGGCGGCGGCCCGGGCGTCCTGCACCCGGAACAGGTACCGGTACAGCTGGATCGCGGTGGCGCCGAACGCGGCGTACAGCAGGGCCATCACCCAGGAGTCGACGAACGAGCCGAGGATCACCGACAGCGAGCCGACCAGGTAGCCGAGCCGGACGTGCAGCCCGTACGCGGCCATGTACTTGGTGCGGGACTCGGCGGGCACCAGGGCCGCCACCAGGGACTGGTTGACGGGCTGGTTCATCAGCTCGCCGAGGGTGACCACCACGGCCGCGCCGATCATCAGCCAGGCGTTGTCGCCCAGCGCCCAGGCGATGTACCCGGCGGTGAAGACCACCACGCCGGCGATCAGCCGCAGCCGGTCGCCGAGCCGGCCGAGCAGCTTGCCGACCCACAGTCCGCAGACCACCACCAGCAGGGTGTTGACGGCCCGCAGGATGCCCAGCACGTTCACGCCGTCGACGGTGACCTGCCAGGAGCCCACCGACAGCAGCTGCTGGCGGGGGAAGTCGGAGCCCAGCCGGACCGCCAGGTAGGAGGAGATCTGCACCTCCACGCACCACACCAGCAGCGCCGCCAGCACCAGCCGCAGGAACACCCGGTCGCGGGCCACCGACAGGTAGCCGAGCAGCGCCGGCCGCACCCCGCGCGGGTTCTGCGCGGCCTCCGGCGGCGCGGTCTCCGACAGCGCCAGGAAGGTCACCAGGAAGATGCCGCCGGTGGCGACGGCGGCCGCGGCCAGCAGCTGGAAGAAGTAGCCGTCGTACAGGAAGCCGCCGACCAGCGAGCCGAGCATGAAGGCGACGTTGATCACCCAGTAGTTGATCGTGTAGACGGCGGTGCGGCTCTCCGGGGTCGCGACGTCGACGATCATCGCCTCGTTCGCGGGCAGCGCGATGCCGGCCATGCAGGTGGCGCCCAGGTACAGCAGGTAGGTCGCCCAACCGGAGTGCAGCAGCGGCGAGTTGACCAGCGCCAGCCCGACGTACGACAGGCAGACGCCGATCTCGCCGGTCATCAGCACCCGGCGGCGGCCGTACACGTCGGACAGGTGCCCGCCGACCAGGTTGCAGGCCACCGTGGCGACCGCGACCAGCAGCGTCATCAGGCCGGCGGTGGCCGCGCCGTACAGCCGGGAGAAGTGGATGACCATCAGCGGGACGAGCATGATGTCGAAGAACCGCTGGAAGAAGCCGACCCCGATGCGCAGCTTCAGATTCCGGTGCAGCGCACGGAAGTTCACCCCTCCTCCTCCGGCCACCAGCTGAGGTAGCGCTCCCCGCTGTCGGGGAAGACGGTGACCACGGTGGCGCCGGACAGGTCGCGCCGGCGGGCGAGTTCGCGGCAGCCGTGGGCGGCGGCGCCGGCCGAGACGCCGACCAGCAGGCCGGTGGCGGCGGCGATCTCCCGGGTGGTGGCGGCGGCGTCCGCGTCGGACACCACGACCACCTCGTCGATGCAGTCGCGGTCGGTGACGGGGCTGATGAAGCCGCCGTTCAGGCCGGGGATCCGGTGCGGGCCCGGCTCGCCGCCGGACAGCAGCGGCGAGCCCTCCGGCTCGACGGCGACCACGTGCAGCGCCGGGTTCCGCTCGCGCAGGTAGTGCGCGATGCCGGTGAGGGTGCCGCCGGTGCCGACGCCGCACACCAGCACGTCGACCTTCCCGCCGGTGTCGCGCCAGATCTCCGGGCCGGTGGTCTCGTAGTGGGCGCGGACGTTGGCCGGGTTCTCGTGCTGCCGGGCGTACCAGGAGCCGGGGATCTCGGCGTGCAGCTTCTCGGCGCGCTCCACGCAGCCCGCGAAGCCCAGCGCCGGGTCGGTGAACTCGACCGTCGCGCCGAGCATCCGCAGCGTCAGGACCCGCTCCCGGGAGGCGTTCTCGGGCAGCACGATCAGGCACGGGTGGCGGCGGGCGGCGCAGATCGCGGCCAGCGCGATGCCGGTGTTGCCGGACGTCGACTCGATGACGGTGGCCCCGGGCAGCAGTTCGCCGGACTCCACGGCGGCCCGGAACATGTGCAGCGCCGGGCGGTCCTTGATGCTGGACAGCGGGTTGGCGGCCTCCAGCTTGGCCAGCACGGTGGCCTCCGCCGGCAGGCCGTCCAGGGCCAGGCGCAGCAGCGGCGTGTTGCCGACCAGGTCCTCGAAGGAGGAGGCGATCCCTGCGGGCCGTCGGTCGCTCATCGGGTGCCCTCCGCCCGGTCGGTGGCGCTCTGCTCGGTGACGATGGAGAGGGTCTCGCGGACGTGCTTCAGCGCGTCCTCGCGCTCGGTCGGGGACGGGGCGTTCACCAGCACGTGCCCCATCCGCTGCGAGGAGGAGGTCAGCGGGCGGACGGTGTCGCCGGCCTTCTTGCGGAGCCGGACCCGGACCACCGACGGGTGGGCCGCGGTCTGCTCGACGCCGGTGATCGCGGTGATCGTGCCGGGCGCGGCGGTCGGGAAGACGGTGGCCGACCGGCCGACCGGCTCGCGGCGGACCAGCTCCTCCACCGGCAGGCCGAGCGCGAGCCGGACCACCGCCTCGTACAGGTCGAAGCCGTAGGCGAGGCCGATCGCGTCGGGCAGGTAGTCGCCCGGGGTGCGGACGGCGATCTCCATCAGCGCGGGGCCCCTGGCGTCCACCTTGAACTCGAGGTGCACCAGCCCGGTCCGCATCCCCACCGCGGTCAGCACGCCGCGGGTCAACTCGTGCACCTGCGCGGCGAGTTCCGCGTCGTCGAAGACGTGCGCGCAGCGGTGGGCGAGTTCGACGAAGTACGGCGGGGCGGTGGTCTCCTTGGCGGTGACGTTCTCGAACAGCACCTCGCCGTCGCGGACCAGCGCCTCCCAGCTGAACTCCGGCCCCTGGATGGCCTCCTCGACCAGCACCTTGCCCTCGCCGGTGCGCCGGGCGACCACCTCGGCCGCCTCCTCGGCGGTGCGGACCAGCTCGACGCCCTCGCTGCCGGCCCGGGTCAGCGGCTTGACCACCACGGGCAGCCGCTCCAGCATCCAGTCGCGGGCCTCGGCGACGTCCGGCACCAGCAGGTGCTCGGGCTGGCGGACGCCGTGCGCGGCGAACGTGGCGCGCTGCAGCGCCTTGTTGCGGGAGATCACCGCGGCGTGCAGCGACGGGCCGGGCAGGCCCAGCCGGTCCTGGGCGAGCGCGCCGGCCAGCACGTGCGGCTCGGCGAACGCGACCAGGCCGTCCGGGACGCGCTCGGCGACGGCCTGCGCGACCGCGGCCGCCCAGTCCTCCTCCTGGTGTCCGTCGACCCGGTAGAACGTCTCGGCCAGGTCGGTCGGCCGGGAGTCCCAGCCGGCCGCGGCCTCCACGGCGCGGACCCGCAGGCCGAGCCGGGCCGCCGCCTCCAGGTAGGGCCGGCCCATCACGCCGACGCCGACCACCAACAGGTCCTTGGGGGCGCTCACGACGCCACCTCCTCCACGGGAACGGGCGCGGACTGGTGCCGCAGCATCCGGGTGACGGGTGCGACCAGCAGGCCGGCGGCGCAGAACACCACCGCCAGACCGATCCACCCGGCGGGCCCGGCCGCGATCACCACGGAGGTGAGCAGCGCCGGGCCGACGATCCGCTGACCGGTGCCGCCGAGGCTGAACACCGACAGGTGCACGCCCTTGCTGTCCTCGGGCGCGAACTCGTAGCTGAGCTCCCAGCCGCCGACGGCCTGCCACATCTCGCCGAAGGTCAGCAGCACGCACGCGGCCAGCAGCACCGCCCCGGCGACCAGCGCCGAGGACGGCGCCTTCGCCAGGGCCAGCGCCAGGCAGCACGCGGTGAGCGCCAACCCGCCGAGCAGCAGGGCCCGTTCGGCGCCGCCCTCGCGGTCCACCAGCCGGGAGATCGGCACCTGCAGCACGATCGACATGACCGTGTTGACCAGGATCAGCACCGGCAGGAACCCGGCCGACACGTGGGTGGCCTGCAGCGCCCACAGCGACAGGCCGACCGACAGGATGGTGGTGTGCAGGTTGAGCACGCCGTTGACGGCGGTCAGCAGCAGGTAGCGCCAGTCGCGGAAGTCGCGCAGCGCGGTCAGCGGGCCGACCTTCTTCTGCACCGTCGCGGCGGTGGCGGTCCGCACCCGCGACAGCATCGCGGCGGACAGCACGAACGCCGCGGCGGTGCCCAGCACGATGCCCCGGTAGGTCCACACCCGGTCGGCGGCGAGCAGCGGCGCGGCCAGCAGCGCGCCCAGCGAGAAGCCGAAGTTGCGCACCGTGCGGACGATCGCCATGGTGCGGGTGCGGTCGGTGCCCTCGGTGGTCGCCGAGGCGACCGCCTGGGTCATCGGCTGGGTGGCGGCCTCCGCCGCCGCCAGGCAGCAGGAGACCACCGTGAAGCTCACCATGCCCTCGGCGAAGGCCAGCGCCACGAACCCGCCGGCCCGCCACAGCTGCAGCAGGACCAGCGTCGGCTTGGCGCCGAACCGGTCGGCGAGCGCGCCGATCGGCACCGTGGTGAGGAAGCCGACCACGCCGGAGACCGCCAGGCCGAGGCCGACCTGGGCGTTCGTCAGGCCGACCGAGCGGACGAAGAACACCGCCGAGCCGGCCAGGTACAGGCCGGTGCCGATGGCGTTGATCAGCGAGGTGACGGCGAAGGACCGGCCGGCCGGGGTGGCCGGCACGTACTCCTTCGGCGAGGGCAGCTTCACCGCTCGCCCCCGGCGGTGCGTATGTCGATCAGCGACAGCGCGTGCTCGGCGCGGCGGCCCGCCTCGGCGGCGTCCGCGCCGGTGGTGACGACCAGTCCGGCCCGCTCCCAGGAGCTGACGGTGGTGCGGACGGTCGCGCCCGGTTCGACGGACAGGTGCAGTTCGGCGACGCCCGGCGCGGCCTGCGCCCGCTCGGTGCCGGTGACGGACTCCACCACGCCCGGACGGGCGATCAGGAACCGCACCGCCGCGCCCCGCCGGGCCGGCAGCGGGCCGACCGGGCCGTCGCCGGTGAGCACCCGCAGCAGGTTGGCCAGGATGTCGGTGTCGTACGTCAGGTCGATCAGGATGGTGATGCCGCCGCCGGGGAGCCGGCCGGCGCACTCGACCAGGTGCGGGACGCCGTCGACCAGGATCCACTCCGAGTGCAGCACGCCGGAGCGGAAGCCGACGGCCCGGGCCAGCACGGCGATCGCCTCGCGCAGCGCGTCCGCGGTCGCGGACGGCAGGTCGGCGGGCACGGTGTGGCCGGTCTCCACCGGGTGGCCGGTGTCCTGCACCAGCTTGGCGGTGATGTTGGTGAAGCCGACCTCGCCCTCGTGGACGACGGCCTCGACGCTCACCTCGGGGCCGGTCAGCCGCTGCTCCACCAGGAACCGGGCGGTGTCGGCGTACTGGGCGCGCAGCGCGGGCTCGTCGGCGGCCGTGGTGTGCGCCCACGCCGCGTCGACGTCGTCGGCCGGGCCGAGCAGCCGCACGCCCAGGCTGGCCTGCCGGTTGGCGGGCTTGAGGACGCAGTTGCCGCCGTGCGCGGCCCGGAACGCGGCGACCTGCTCGGCGGACTCGACCACCGCCCACTCGGGCTGGGCGATGCCGCTGCCGGCCACGGCGGTGCGCAGCGCACCCTTGTCGCGCAGCACCCGGGCGGCGGCCGGCCCGGCGCCGGGCAGGCCCCAGGCGTCGGCGAGCGCGGCGGCGGCCACCACGCCGTACTCGACCACCGGGACGACGGCGCGCACCGCCGGCGGGCGGGGCACCGCCTCGGCGATCCGGTCCGCGCCGGCCTCGTCCTGGCTGGGCGCCGGGAACAGCGCGGCCACGCAGCGGTGCCGCTCGGCGAGCGCGGTGATGCCGCGGGCCTCGATGACGGCGGGCTCCTCCAGCACCAGCACCGAGTCGGCGGGCAGCTGCTCGTCGAGCTTGGCCAGCATGACGGGGCTGTAGCCGACCAGCACGTGGGTGACGCCGTCGGGCACGGCGGGCACCGTGTGCACGGTGATGGCGCGGCGCACCCGGGCCTCCAGCGCGTCCAGTTCGGCGACGGTCGGGGCGTCGATGAAGAACGAGACGGCGCGGTCCTCGGAGCTGCGCAGCGGGCCGAGTGCGGTGCCCCGGTCGTGGTGCACCAGGACGGCGCGCAGGGTCGGCGGGTCGGCGGGCGCGGACGGCTTGAGCGCGGGCCACAGGCCGCCCTCGCCGATCCACGCGGGCTCCACGTCGAAGCCCTGCACCCGCACGTCGGCGAGCACGCCGGGGGCGTGCTCCAGGTAGACCTGGCGGGCGACCCGGGAGGGCTTCGGGTAGGACGCCGGCTCGCCGAGCGCGATCCGGACGATCTCCGGCTCCAGCGGTGCGCCGGTGGCGAGTTCGTACAGCGTGCACAGGCCGTCGCCGGGGGTGCGGGCGGCGACCTCCATCAGGTAGGCGCGGCCGTCGGGGCCGATCCGCCACTCGGCGTGCGCGACGCCGTCCTGGAAGTCGAGGGCCTCCAGCATCCGCCGGTTGGCGTCCAGCAGCACCGGGTCGGCGTCGGGGCGGTCGCTGGGGACGGTGTGCGACAGCTCGACGAAGGTGTTGGCGTGCGCGTCGGTGGTGGCCTTGCGGGTGGCGGAGGCGAACACGATCCGCCCGCCCTGCACCAGGCTCTCCACCGAGTACTCCTGGCCCTCGACCTTCTCCTCGACCAGCACCGTCTCGTGCTCCGGGTAGGAGCGCAGCAGCTCCAGCAGCGGCTCCGGCCCGGTGACCGTCTCCACGCCGGAACTCGAGTGCCGGCTGGCCGGCTTGACCACGACGGGGTAGCGGACGGCGGCCGGGTCGAAGCCGTCGCGGGCGTCGGCGGGGACGGTCACCGACACCGGGCTGAACTCCGGCAGGTACCAGCGCTGGAGGTACTTGCTGCGGCACGCCCGGGTGGCCCGCAGGCCGGGGGTGCGCAGGCCGAGCGCGTCGGTGAGCAGGCCGGTCGGCTCCACCTGGGTCTCGCCGACCGCGTACGCGCCGACGATCCGGTACTGCTCGCGCCAGCGGCGGGCCGCCGAGATCACGCCCGGCAGGTACGAGTTCTCCCGGCTCACGTCGCCGTCCACGAACGCCACGTCGTCGATCACGTACGCGGGGTGGGTCGGGTCCTCGGCGGCGGCCAGCGCGTCCTCGCGCCAGTACGAGGGGGTGATCAGCAGGATCTTGAGGCCGCGGCGGGCCAGCTCCTCCAAGTAGAGCGGCGCCCGGCAGACCACCAGGAACGACCCGGTGAGGATGAAAGCGTCCGGACGTTGCCCCGGAGCCGGCTGAGTGTCCATCAGAGTGTTGTGTCCGTCCGTCCGCATGGGTGCGAACCGCTCCCGCCGGGCAGGCGGGAGCGGTCCGTTTTCAACAAGGGGTGCAGCGGGTCGGCTCAGTCGAAGTTGAGCTTCCCGGTGCGGGTGCGCTTCAGCTCGAAGAAGTCCGGGTAGTTGGCGAGCGCCCGGGCCCCGTCGAAGATGGCGGCGGCCTGCTCGCCGCGCGGGATCGAGTTCAGGACCGGCCCGAAGAACGCCACCCCGTCGATGTGGATGGTCGGCGTGCCGACGTCCTCGCCGACCGGGTCCATGCCCTCGTGGTGGCTCTTGCGCAGCGCCTCGTCCCACTGGTCGCTGTCGGCCGCGGCCAGCAGCTCCGCGGGCAGGCCGACCTCGGCGAGGGCCTCGGCGGCGACGACCGGGAAGTCCTTGTTGCCGTCCTTGTGGATGCGGGTGCCCATGGCCGTGTACAGCGCCGGGAGCACCTCCTCGCCGTGCTGCGCCGCGGCGGCGGTGCAGATCCGGGTGAGGGACAGCGAACGGTCCACCAGGTCCCGGTACCAGTCCGGGAGTTCGCGGTTCTCGTTCAGCACGTACAGGCTCATGACGCGGAACCTGAGGTCCAGGTCCCGGAGCTGCTGGACCTCAAGGATCCAGCGGGAGGTGATCCAGGCGAAGGGGCAGGCCGGGTCGAAGTAGAAATCGACCTTCGCGGTGGTGCTCACGCGGCGTCTCCGGTCTCAACTGCGGCGAAGGACTTGCCTTCTGCCGTCTGACGGTAGTCGGACAGCGAAGCGTACTTCTCGCGCAGCTGCCGCTTCAGGACCTTTCCGGTAACTCCCACCGGGAAGTCCGCGTCGGAGGAGGCGATCTCCAGGAAGCCCAGCTCGGGGTGCCCGGCGGCGCGCAGCGCCTCGTTCGCCCGCACCAGCAGCTTCGCCGGCTCGGCGTCGCCGGAGGCGGTCACGACCGCGACCGGAACCACGGTCTCGCCGTCCCGGCCGGCCACCACCGCGACGTCGTCGACCTCGGGGACCTCCAGCAGCACGACCTCCTCCATGAAGACCGAGTAGCCGGTCCCGTGGGTGGTGTGGATGGCGTCCGCCGCCCGGTCCACCAGGTAGAAGTCGCCGTTCTCGTCCCGGTACGCCATGTCGCCGGGCATCCAGTAGCCGGCCAGCTTGAACGAGTAGGTGGTCGCCGAGTCGCCCCAGTAGCCGGGCGTCACCGCCGGGCCGCGGGCGGCCAGGTGGCCGACCTCGTTGGCGTCGGCCAGGGTGCCGTCGTTGCGCAGGATCGCCACCTCGGCGACGCCGACCGGCTTGCCGGCGCAGCGGTTGGCCGGCTTGCTGTCCAGGGTGTGGACCTGCAGCAGGCAGCCCCAGCCCAGCTCGGTGGTGCCGAGCCGGTCGTAGAACGCCGACGGCGGCAGCTCGGCGCTGCGGTTCGACAGCACCTTGTCGATGTGCGCGCGGTGCACGGCGTCGCCGATCGACACCCACACGTGCACCGAGTCCAGCTGACCCGGCTTCAGCTCGGCCGACGCCAGCTCGGCGTAGCCGTGCGAGAACGACATCACCGAGGTCGGCTTGAACTTCTCCACCGCGGCGGCCAGTTCGTCGCCCTTGCGGTCGCTGAGCGCGACGATCGGGGTGCCGCCCAGCACCGCGTACGTGGTGTACGCGACGCAGCCCAGGTGGGACTGCGGCAGCGCGGTCATCATCAGCGCGCCGGGGGTCTCGGTGTGGTCCACCAGGCGGAACTTCGGGCCGGCCACGATGGTGCTGTGGGTGTGGATGGTCGGCTTCGGGCGGCCGGTGGTGCCGGAGGAGTGCAGGATCACCACCGGGTCGTCGGCGTGGTGGTTCCAGAACTGGCCCTCGGCGAGCTTCGCGGCCGGCGGCGCCGGCAGCTCCTCGACGGTGCGGGTCCAGGCGATGGACGGCAGCTGCGCAAGGTCCAGCAGCGCCAGGCGCTCCGCGTCGGCGTACAGGCCGACCGGCGCGGTCTGCTCCAGCAGCGAGTGGGCGATCGGCTGGGTCGCGTTGGAGTTGATCAGCACCGCGACGGCGCCGATCTGGGCGATCGCGTAGTAGTGCACCGAGTACGCGAAGGAGTCCTCGAACCAGACCGCGACCCGGTCGCCGCGCTGCACGCCCTGCGCCAGGTAGTACGCCGACCAGGACTGCGCCAGGTCGTCGATGTCGTTCAGGCTCAGGTCGTGGGTCTGCTCGCCCGAGGTCAGGGTGATCGCCCGGTAGGAGTGGACGAACGGCAGCTCCGGGTGCGGGTTGGCGGCGATGGCCGACCGCACCAGGTTGCCGCCGCCGACGGTGGTGTCGGCGGCCAGTTCCGCACGCTGCTCCGGCGTCAGGACAGTCGCGGCGAACGTTGCCATGTGGGGCACCTTCCGAGTCAGAGAGACGTGAACATCCGCGCGCACAGCTCGCGGTAGTGCGGGGCGTGCTCGCCGAGCTGCGCATCCAACTCGCCCAGCAGGGCGGCGAATTCGTGCTCGGATCCGTGTTCCACCAGGTCGGCGACCCGGCGCACGCCGTCGGCCAGTTCCTTGCGCACCGCGGCCGCCTCCGGGTTGGCCGCCTGGACGTCCCAGTACACGGCCGGGGCGCCGGAGGTGATCCGGGCGAGCAGCGCGAGCAGCGCGTTGTGCGGGGGAGGGGCGATCTCGCGGATCTTCCCCAGGTCGGTGTCGAGGCGGACCAGCGCCGCGCCGAAGCCGAGCACCGCGGCGTGGGTGAGCGCCTGCGAGGTGCCCGCCAGCCGGTCGTGCTCCGCCTCGTCCAGGCGCACCACCCGGGCGCCCCAGCCGGCCACCAGGTCCAGCAGCGCCCCGACCCGCGGCCCGTCGTTGACCACCACGGCGGCCACCGGCCGGCCCTCGAAGCCCAGCGACGGCGCGAACATCGGGTTCAGGCCGACCGCCTGCACCCCGGGCAGGTGGGCCCGGATCGCGGCGGTGACCGGCTGCTTCACGGACAGCGTGTCCACCAGCAGGGCGTCCGGCCGCAGCATCCCGGCCAGGCCGGGCACGGCGGCCAGCGCGACCGCGTCGGGCACCGCCAGCACCACCAGGTCGGCGTGGCCGAGGTCGGCGGCCGGACGGAAGCCCAGGTCGGTGATGTCGCCGCGGACGTAGTGGGTGCCGGCCGGCTCCGCGCCGGGCTCGACGGTGTCGATCACCGCGACCCGGGCGCCGTCGGCCAGCAGCCGCTCGGCGAACAGCCGGCCGACCGCGCCGGCGCCGCCGACCACCACGCAGCGCCGGATCACGCCGGACCCCCGGCGGGCTCCAGCGCGGTGGCGAGCACCGCGGAGACCACGGCCCGGGACTTCACGGCCGTCTCGGTGTACTCCTCCTCCGGGTCGGACAGCGCGATGATCGCGCCGCCGACGCCGAAGCTGACCCGGTCCTCGGTCGCCACCAGGGTGCGGATGACGATGTTCAGGTCGGCCGCGCCGCTCAGCGCGAACCAGCCGATGGAGCCGGAGTACACGCCGCGCGCGCCCTCCTCCAGCCGGTCGATGATCTCCATGGTGCGCAGCTTCGGCGCGCCGGTCATCGAACCGCCGGGGAACGCCGCCCGCACGCAGGAGACCGCCGACTCGCCCTCGCGCAGGGTGCCGCGGATCGTCGACACCAGCTGGTGCACCGGCGCGTACGTCTCCACGTGGAACAGCGCGGGCACGTGCACCGAGCCGACCTCGCAGACCACGTTCAGGTCGTTGCGGATCAGGTCGACGATCATCAGGTTCTCGGCGCGGTCCTTCTCCTGGGAGAGCAGGTCCTCGCGCAGCGCCGCGTCCTCCGCCGGGGTGGCCCCGCGCGGGCGGGTGCCCTTGATCGGCTTGGACTCGGCGACCCGGTCGGTGCCGATCGTCATGAACCGCTCCGGCGAGGCGCTCAGCACCGCGACGCCGGGGAAGTCCAGCAGGGCGCCGTACGGCACCGGCGAGATCCTCCGCAGGTGGGCGTAGGTGCGCAGCGGGTCGACGGTGGCCTTCAGGGTGACCGCGTTGGTCAGGCAGACCTCGTAGGTCTCGCCGTTGCGGATCTCCTCCAGGCTCTCGGTGATCCGGTCGAGGTAGGCCTGCTTGTCGAAGCGCTGCTCGACGATCGGGGCGGCGTCCGGGTCGGTCATGCCGATCCCGCGGAAGCCCGTGCCGGTGTCGCGCGGCTCGGCGCCGGCCCGGGGCAGCGCCCGGACGGCGGCCTCGGTGCGGTCCAGCCAGGCCAGTGCGGCGGTGTCGTCCGAGCCCTCGGACAGCGCCAGCAGCCAGGCCGCGCCCTCGGCGTGGTCGAGGGCGAGCAGCCGGTCGGCGAACAGCACCGCGGCGTCCGGGGTCTCCGCCTTGTGCGCGGCCTGGGCACCGGCCTCGGCCTTCAGCTCGTAGCCGAGGTAGCCGACGTAGCCGAGGTTGAACTCGAACGGCAGGCCGTCCGGGGCGGGCACGGCGCGCAGCCGCAGCTGCTCGTCCAGGTAGTCGAAGAAGCCCTGCTGGACCAGCTCGTCGCCGTCGCCGGGCCGACCGGGGCGGTTGATCCGGACGGTGCCGTCCGGCACCCGGTAGGTGACGTACTCGGCGAGCGGGCCGGAGCCGTCGCCGAGGAAGCTGAACCGGGACAGGCCGTCGATGACGCTGCTGCTGTCCAGCCAGAACGGGGTGGGGCCGGCCGCGAACAGCTCGCGGTAGGCGGCCTCGGCGTCCGGCTCGACGTCCAGGCGGCGCACGTGCACGGTGTAGCGCCCGGACCGGGCGGCGGCCGCGGCGGGCGCCGCGGCGGCGTTCCCGGCGTGGTGGGCGAGCGCCAGGTCGCGGAAGTTGGCGAGGAGTTCGCGGCCGTACTCGCTGCTGATGGACTCGGGGTGGAACTGGACGCCCCAGATCGGCAGGGTGCGGTGGCGCACGCCCATCACGACGCCGTCCTCGGTCCAGGCGATGGCCTCCAGCTCGTCGGGCAGCCGGCCGGCCGCCAGCGAGTGGTAGCGGACCACGTCGTAGGGGCTGGGCAGGCCGGCGAAGATGTCGGCGCCGGTGTGCCGGACCGGCCAGATCCGGCCGTGCATCGGCTCCGGCGCGTGGACGACCTCGCCGCCGAACAGGTGGCAGATGCCCTGGTGGCCGAGGCAGACCCCGAGCACCGGCAGGCCGCTCTCCAGGATCGCGCGGCGGCTGATGCCGAAGTCCCGCTCCCGGTCGGGCCGGCCGGGCCCGGGGGAGATCACGATCGCGTCGAAGTCCTCGAAGCGGAGCTCGGAGAAGTCGGCGCCGTTCTTCACCACGGTCGGCGGGAGGCCGTTCACCTCGCCGAGCAGCTGGTAGAGGTTGTAGGTGAACGAGTCGTAGTTGTCGATCAGCAGGGTTCTCACGGGGCGCTCCCGATGACCATGTCCTCCACCCGGCAGGTCTCCTTGATGATCAGGTCGTAGAGCTCGCGCAGGAAGTCCTGGCTGATGCCGTGCTCCTCGCCGAAGCGGGCGGCGCGTTCCTGGACGATCCTGATCCGGTGCGGCTGCATCATGCTGACGTCGTTCTCACGCTTGTAGTGCGCGATTTCCACGCAGGTTTCGATGCGGGCCCGCAGTTCTTCGAGAAAACGTACGTCAATGCTGTCGAGCTTTGCCCGCAGCGATTCGAGTCCAGCATCGGCCGGAATGTCCGGCATGGGCTTACCTCCCCCGCTTGCTGCCCCTTTCGAAAGCGCCGGAACAATCTCCCTCGGCGCCCCGCTCACGGCGACGACTCTGCCTCCCGACCCTGCCCGTTGCCATGGCAGCGATGGTTCGGATCGCCGCAGTGCGCGAAACTCAGGGGTGCACAACAGGACGAAACGGGACAGATGGTTCCGCGTTCGGCCGACTCGGCCGGACTACCGGAGCGGAGTGTCGAACATCCGTCCATCCGGTCCCTTGCCAAAAACGCCGACCTGAACTCATAGTTTCGGACTGTCTGGCGAATGCGGATCCGTTCGAACGGGGGACGTCATGGAAATCCTGACCGCAGGCGGTCCGGATACTCCGAAAAGCGGGACGGGCGACGTTCCGTGCCTCACCGACCTGCTCGTCGAGCAGGCCCGGATCCGACCCGACGAAATAGCCGTCGAGTACCGGGACGACACCCTGACCTTCGCCCGGCTCACCGAACGCGCCCGCGCCCTGGCCGGCCGCCTGCGCGCGCTCGGGGTGGGCCGCGACGACTGCGTCGGCGTCTTCCTGGAACCCTCCGCCGACCTGCCGGTCGCCGTCTGGGGCGTGCTGTTCGCCGGCGCCGCCTACCTGCCGCTCTCCCCGGACTACCCCGACGAGCGGATCCGCACGATGGCCGAGGACTCCCGGGCCCCGGTGCTGCTCACCACGGAGGCGCTGCGCGACCGGCTCGCCGCCCTCGCCCCGCCCGGGGCCGCCCTCCTCACCCCGGCCGACACCGGCACCGGGCCCTGCGCGGACCCCGCCGAACCGCGGGGCGGCGACCTGGCGTACGTCATCTACACCTCCGGCAGCACCGGCCGGCCCAAGGGCGTCATGGTCGAGCACCGCAGCATCGCCCACCAGATGCGCTGGCTCGCCCGCACGTACGGCCTGGGCCCGGCCACCACCGTGCTGCAGAAGACGCCGATGAGCTTCGACGCCGCCCAGTGGGAGATCCTGGCGCCCTGCGTCGGCGCCCGCACCGTGCTGGCCGCGCCCGGCGCCTACCGCGACCCCGAGACCCTGGTCGACACCCTGGTGCGGCACGAGGTGACCGCCCTCCAGTGCGTGCCGACGCTGCTCCAGGCCCTGCTGGACACCGACCGGCTGCCCGAGGCGAAGGCGCTCAGCCAGGTGTTCTGCGGCGGCGAGGCGCTGCCCCGCCGGCTCGCCCAGCGCTTCGTGGAGACCCTGCCGAAGTGCGAACTGGTCAACCTCTACGGGCCCACCGAGTGCACCATCAACGCCTCCGCCTGCACCGTCGACCCGTCCTCGGTCGCCGACGGCCCGTCAGGAGTGCCGATCGGCAACCCCGTCGACGGCACCGCGTTCCACCTGCTCGACGAGCACCTCGCGCCGGTCGCCCCCGGCACGGCCGGCGAACTGTACATCAGCGGCGTCCAGGTGGCCCGCGGCTACCTGCACCGCCCCGACCTGACCGCCGAGCGCTTCCTGCCCAACCCGTTCTCCGCCGACCCCGCCCACGCCGTGCTCTACCGCACCGGCGACCTGGTCCAGCAGGCCGACGGCGGCTACCGGTTCGCCGGCCGGGTGGACCGGCAGGTCAAGCTGCGCGGCTACCGGGTCGAACTCGACGAGATCCGGCTGGCCGTCGAGGCCCACGACTGGGTCCGCAACGCCGCCGTGCTGGTCAAGGACGACCCGGCGACCGGCTACCAGAACCTGGTCGCCTGCATCGAACTCAGTCCGCGCGAAGCCGCGTTGATGGACCAGGGCAACCACGACCGGCACCACGTCTCCAAGGCCGGCCGGTTCCAGGTCCGCGCCCAGCTGTCCGACGCCGGCTGTCGCCCCGCCGCCGACCTGGCCGGCCGCCCCCGCGTCGACCTGCCCGGCGCCACCCCCACCGCCGAACAGCGCCGACGGGTGTTCGCCCGCAAGACCTACCGCTTCTACGAGGGCGGCGACACCCGCCCCGAGGACCTGCTGGCACTGCTCGCCGCCCGCACCGACGGCGCCGCGCCGCGCCGCCCCGAGCAGCTGGACGCCGCCGAACTGGGCCGCCTGCTGCGCTGGTTCGGCCAGTACGGCAGCGAGGAGCGGCTGCTGCCCAAGTACGGCTACGCCTCGCCCGGCTCGCTGTACGCCACCCAGCTGTACCTGGAGGTCGGCGGCCCGGACGGCTGCGCGGGGCTCGCGCCCGGCCACTGGTACTACCACCCGGTGGAGCACCGGCTGTACCTGATCGAGGCCGCCGACGGGCGGGGGAGCGGCCCCGGGATCCGCTTCCACTTCCTCGGCCACCGGCAGGCCATCGAGCCGGTCTACCGCAACAACGTCCAGGAGGTGCTGGAGATCGAGGCCGGCCACATGGTCGGCCTGCTGGAGGAGGTGCTGCCCGCCCACGGCCTGGACGTCGCCCCCGCCCCCTTCCACCCCGGGACGGCCCGCCGGCTGCACGCCGCCGCCGACGACCACTACCTGGGCGCCTTCGACCTGGTCCCGTTCGACCCCGCCCGCCCCGACGTCCCGGTGGACCTGTACCTCCAGGTCCACCCCGGCCGAATAGCCGGCCTGATGGCCGGTCAGTACCGGTACCAGGACGGCGCGCTGGAGCGGATCGCCGACGAACTGGTGCTCAAGCGGCACGTCATCGCCATCAACCAGCGGGTGTACGAACGCGCCGCGTTCGGCATCACCGTGGTCGCGCGCGGACCCGAGACCTGGCGCTCCTACCTGGACCTCGGCCGCAAGCTCCAGCAACTCCAGCAGAACGGCCTCGGCTTCGGCTTCATGGCGTCCGGCTACAGCTCCAAGACCGGCAACGACCTGCCCGCCGCCAAGCGGATGGCCGCCGTGCTGAGCGCCGCCGGGCAGCCCGTCGGGCCCTCGTACTTCTTCGTCGGCGGCCGGGTCAGCGCCGAACAGCTCGCCCACGAAGGCATGTACGAGGACAGCGTCCACATGCAGGGGCCGGCCGAGATGATCCGCGCCGACCTGGTCGAGCTGCTGCCCGACTACATGGTGCCCAACCGGCTGGTGGTGCTGGACCGGCTGCCGCTGACCGCCAACGGCAAGGTCGACCTGCGGGCCCTGGAAGCCTCGCCGGAGACCGACTTCACCGCCGCCGAGCGCCCGTTCGTCGCCCCCCGCACCACCACCGAACGCCTGGTCCGCGAACTCTGGCAGACGATGATGGGACGTCAGTCCGCGTCGGTGCAGGACGACTTCTTCGAGTCCGGCGGCAACTCGCTGATCGCCGTCGGCCTGGTGCACCGGATCAACCGCGAGTTCGGCTGCACACTGCCGCTCCAGGTGCTGTTCGAGTGCCCGACCATCGAGGAGCTGGCCGCCCGGGTCGACGGGCAGCGCGGCGCCTCCTCCTCCCGCCTGGTCCCGCTCGGCGCCGCCCGCACCGGCCGCCCCGTGTACTGCTGGCCCGGCCTCGGCGGCTACCCGATGAACCTCCGCCCGCTGGCCCGCCGACTGGACGGCGACCGCCCGTACCTCGGCGTCCAGGCGTACGGCATCAACGCCGGCGAACAGCCGTACGCCACCATCGCCGAGATGGCCGCCGAGGACGTCAAGGCCATCACCGCCCGCCAGCCCGAAGGGCCCTACACGCTGTGGGGCTACTCCTTCGGCGCCCGGGTCGCCTTCGAGACCGCCCACCAACTGGAGGCCGCCGGCCACCGGGTCGACCAGCTGCTGCTGATCGCCCCCGGCTCGCCGAAGCTGCGCACCCCCAGCACCGGCCTGGCCTCGTACGACGACCCGTCCTACCTGACCATCCTGTTCTCGGTCTTCACCGGCACCGTCACCGGCCCCGAACTGGAGGCCTGCCTGCGCGCGACCACCGACGAGGAGAGCTTCGTCGCCCACCTGGTCGAGCACGTCGACGGCCTGGACCGCGACCTGGTCGAGCGGATCACCGCCGTGGTCCGGGAGACCTACGAGTTCAATTACACCTTCGCCGAACTGCGCACCAGGACCGTCCGGGCGCCCGTCACCGTCCTCAAGGCCGACGGCGACGACTACTCCTTCCTGGAGGGCAGCACCGGCTGGTCGGCCACCCCGCCGCGGATCCGCCAACTGACGGGCGACCACTACGGGTTGCTCCGCGAACCCGGCGTGGCCGAACTGGCCGACGCCATCACCGACCGCACCTGAGGAGAACCGCCGTGCCGCACGTCAACATCAAGCACTTCCCCACCCCGGTCGACGCCGAGCAGTCGGCCCGCCTGGTCGCCGCGATCACCGCCGCGCTGCAGGAGAACCTCGGCTGCACCGAGGACGCCGTCTCCATCGCCCTGGAGCCCGTCGACCCGGACGAGTGGACCGAGCGCGTCTACCGGCCGGAGATCGTGGAGCGCGCCGAGCTGCTGCACAAGAAGCCCAACTACTAGGCGAGTCCACCACCGGGCCGGTGCCGCAGGCCCAGCAGGAAGGTGTCCGGGCCGGTCGCGGACCAGCGGTCGTAGTACCCCGCGGGCGCCGGGGCCGGCTCGGCGCCCGGCGGGGTGCCGGTCCGGGCCGGCGCGTGGCCGAGCACGGACACCGCGACGGACCGCACCGCGGTCAGCGCCTCGCCCTCGGTGCCAGCGGCGGCACCGCCCGCGGATGCGCCAGCAGCATCCGCCGGTACCCGGTGGCGAACGCGTGCAGCGCCTGTGAGGCGGCCGGTCGGCAAGCACGTCCACCGGCGCCGACGGCCCGCCGTGGCCGGGGCTCCCGGGCGAGGGCGGGTACGTCGGGCGGGCGGGCGGAGGGGCGGTCGGCCGCGGCGGGGCGCCCAGCGGAGGAAGCGGCGGGCGAGCGCGGCCGCAGCGGCCAGCCAGGCGGCCACCAGCAGGAGCGACGGGGCGGCGGAAGCCCAGCCGTGCAGCAGGTCCAGCTCGCGCAGCGGACCGCCGGCCCAGCTCTCCGCGCCGAACTCGTGGCCGACCAGGCGGTGCGCAGCCCCCGGACCACCGGCGACAGCGGCAGCGCCGAGGACGGGCCGTGCAGCCGGCCGGGCAGCGCGGACACCGGGGTGAACACGCCCGCTCCGAACATGCGCAGCACCGGTACCGGGGCCGCCGCCGACGGCGCCGTCCCGGTGGACGGAGTCAGCCCGGACAGGGCCACCGCCAGGACCGAGAACAGCAGGTGGCCGCCCAGCAGGGTGAGCAGCAGCAGCCCGGGTCGGCGGGCAGCGGCGCCCCGAACCGGCCCACCGCGACGCTGCCCAGCACCAGCGCCTGGATCAGCACCACCGCCGCGCCCGCGCCCAGCTGTCCCGCGAAGACGGCGCTCGGCGGGCACTCGGTGCCGCGCAGCCGCTTCAGGACCAGCTCCTCGCGGCGCGCCGCCACGCTGCCCAGCAGGTTGACGAACGAGGTCACCAACGCCAGCCCGAGCAGCCCCACCGCCACGTACCCGGCCCCGTGCGCCCCGCCGATCTCCTTGTTCCGCAGCGGCGCGGCGATCACCGGGTTGAGCAGCACCGGCAGCAGGAACCCGATGAACGTGGACCGCCGGTTGCGCCAGAACACCTTCCAGGACAGGCCGACCGGGCCCGCGGCGTAACCGAACCAGCTCATCGGGAGGCTCCCCCCGGCGACGGCGCGGACGGTGTTCCCGGCGGCGGGCGGCCAGGCCGAGGAAGACGTCCTCCAGCGAGCTGGGGGCGCACCTCCAGGCCGTCCGGCTCGACGCCCTGCGCCGCCGACCAGGCGTCCAGCGCGGCCGGCGCGGGGGCCGAGCGCGGCACCCGGTACACCGCCCGGCCGTCCGCCGGCGACGGTGCGGTGCCGGTCAGTGCGGGGAGCGCGGCGAGCGGGCGGCCGGGCGGCAGCGGGAGGGTGATCAGGTCGCCGCGGTCGTTCAGCACCGGTGCCAGGTCAGGCCGGTGGCGCTTGCCGTCGGCCGGCCGGCCGACCGGGTGCCGGCCCTCGGCTCCAGCCCCGTCCGGGCCAGCACCTCGGCGGTGGGGCGGGCCCCGCTGGTGAACGCCCGCCGGCAGTCGACCGTCTCGCGGTCCGTCAACTCGCGGAAGGAGTCGCCCTCCTGAAGCATCGTGCCGGTCCGCCGGCGTACCCGGGCCCGCCGTGAACGGGTCCAGGCCGAACCCCCGGACGCTGCCGGAGGTCGGCGGGTGGTGGCCCTCCAGCATCTCCGGGGTGGTGGTCTTGCCCGCGCCGTTGGTGCCGAGCAGGGCGAAGAGCTCGCCCCGGGCGATGGTGGAGGAGACGCCGCGCACCGCCTCGTGGTCGCCGTAACTGCTCCCAAGATCCGTTGCCTCCACGGCCGGGGAATTCTCGGAAAGAGGTGCCATGAATGCGGCGTGACGGGTGCCCGCGAGGATCGGCAAGCAGTGCATCGCCGCAGGTGGGAGTACATGAAAAATGTCATCGAGGGGGTGACATTTGCGCTCCGGCGCATCTGACATCTCCTACTGCACGGATATTCGGGACCCGGCCATAGTGGAGTCGTCGCCGACAGCGGAACCGGAGAGAAGCAGAACCGGGAAAGCGCCGGGCGGCCATCGAGAACCGGGGCGGCCGACCCGAACGGCGGGCCGGCGCCCCGAGACCGAGGGAGACCCGTGGCCGAGAACCGGACCAACGCGGACGAGTAGTTCGACATCGAGGTCGAGGAGCTGGACACCGTCAACGCCGGCGTCTCCGTCTCCTCGCTGCTCTCCGCCGCCTGCCCGGTGTCGAGCTTCGGCTCGGTGTCGAACGCCGTCGCCGAGGTCGCGGCCGAGCAATGCGGGTCCTGTGCGGGGGCGGCCCGCCCCGGCGGCCCGCCCCAGCACCCCGCCCGGCCCCAACGCCGTTGTCCCACCGTCGGATTGAAGGAGAGCCGGGCATGGACAGCCTCCGGCACGAGCTGACGCGGTTCATCCAGCAGCCCACCGCGCAGCAGGACCCACCCGCGCTCTGCCGCAGGCTGCCGGCCGAGGCGCCCGTCCCGGACCTCGGCCCGCTGTACGTGGTCTCCGGGCACCAGGAGATCCTCACAGTCCTGACGCACCCCGGCGCCACCGTCGACCCCACCACCGTCGGACTGCCCCGGGCCGGCAGCACCGCGCTGCTCAAGGTGGTCAACCGGATGCTGCCGATGCGCGACGGGGCCGACCACGCCCGGCTCAAGCGGCTCGCCACCACCGCGTTCGGCCACCGCCGGCCGGAGCAGACGCGCGAGCGGATCGAGACCGCCGCCCGCCTGCCGGCCCCGCTGGTCGCCGCCGGCCCGTTCGAGCTGGTCGCCGACCTCGCCGTGCCGCTGCCGGTCGCCGTCTCCTGCGCCGTCCTGGACGTCCCCGACTCCGAGCACGGCCGGATCACCGGCTGGGCCTCGCTGGTCGCCCGCTCGCTGCGCGACCCCTTCGGCGACGGGCCGGAAGCCGCCGTGCTCGACGCCGAGTTCGCCGAGTTCCGCTGCTACGTCGAGGAGTTGTGCGCGCAACGGGCCGCGCGCCCCGGCGACGACCTGATCTCCCGGCTGGCCGCCGCCCGCGACCAGGGCGGGTTCGACGCCGAGGAACTGCTCGCCTTCGCGGTCATGCTGCTGGCCAACGGACTGGAGACGCTCACCGCCGGACTCGCCGTCGCCGCCCGGGAGTTGATCCGCGCGCCCGGACCGGCCGGGCGGGTTCGCGACGAACCCGCGCCGGCCGCCGCCGTGTTCGACGAGGCCCGGCGCCTCGGCAGCCCCGTCCGGGCCGCCGCGCGGGCACTCGCCCGCGAGGTCGTCCTCGGCGACACCACCGTCCCGGCGGCCAGCGTCGCCATGCTGCTGTACGCCGCCGCCGACCGCGACCCGCGACGCTTCCCCGCCCCCGACCGGTTCGACCCCGACCGCCCCGAGCGTCGACACCTGGCCTTCGGCCACGGCCCGCACCACCGCCTCGGCACCCCGCTCTCCCTGATCGCCGGCGCCGCCGTCCTGAGGGGCCTCGCCGAGGCCGACGCCGTACGCCGGTCGGGCACCACGCCGACCGAGTCCACCGCCCGCCGCCACGACCGGTTCGCCTTCCGCGGCATCCGCGAACTCCCGGTCGGCTGCCCGCCGCGCGCCACCCTCGCGGGGGCGGCGGCATGAGCGCGAGGATTGAGCGGCGGACGGGCCCGGGCCGGGACGCGACGGGGGACGTCGGATGGAACCCGAGCCGGCACGTCGAGCCGCCGGACGAGGACACGGCCGAGCCCGAGCAGGACGCCGAGGATGAGCCGAACACGGTGACGGACCGTCAGGACGCCGTGGCGCCCGAGGCGGCACCGGGCGCGCGCGGCGCCGGGCCGGCGAGGACGCGCAGGGCATCTCCGGCGGCCAGGTGCAGCGCCTGCTGCTGGTCCGCGACCCCGCCGTGCTGCTCCTCGCCGAGGCCACCTCCGTGCTCGACAACGCCACCCGGCAGCGGGTCGCCGACGCCGTCGCCGGCCTCGACCGCTCCCGGCTGGTGATCGCCCACCGACTGAGCACCGTCCGCACCGCCGACCGGATCCACGTGCCGGACGGGGGACGGGTGTCCGCCGTCGGCAGCCACCGCGAACTGCTCGGCGACGACCCCCTGTTCACCCGCCTCGCCCGCTTCCAGGAGATGTGAGATGTCGCTCGACGTGCAGGCCTGGCTCCGCACCGCCGGAGGCCCCGGCGACCCCGGCCCCGCCGACGCCCTGCTGCCCGGACTCCCGGGCGCCGACGAACGGCTGCACGCCGTGATCGCCGCTGCCGCGAGCTTCGAGGAGCGCGCCGCCGCCCGCGAGGACGGGCGGGCCCTGTTCACCCCCGACCCGACCGCGGACCGGCGCAGCCGCGCCGCCGCCGTCGAGACCTGGCTGCGCCGCGCGGCCGGCGACCAGCGGTCGGCCGGGGTGCTGCTCGACCACCTCGCCGGGGCCGGCCGCCCGCTGGGCGAGGGCCTGCGCCGGGTCCGGCTCACCGACCCGGCCCGGCTGCCGTCCTGGGCGTACCCGCTGGCCGCGTTCCTGCGCGCCCAGAGCGCCGCCCCGGCCACCGGCCCCGGCGCGATCGACGCCGGTTTCCGGGCCGCCGCGGACGCGCTGCTGCCCACCGGCCCCGGTGCCGTCCTCGGCGTCCCGGTCACCGCGAAGGGCCGCGCCGACGTGGCCGGCACCCTGGCCGGCCGCCTGGCGGAGGTCGCCGACCTGACGCTCTGCCAGGAACTGCAGGCCGCCACCGGCCGCCCCCGCGCCACCGGCTGGGACGCCGACGGCGGCCCGGACGCCTCCACCGCGGGCTGGCTGGCCCGGCTGGAGCGGCTGCCCGCCCTCGCGTACCTGATCGGCACGGTCTGCCGGCAGTGGCAGGAGGCGTACACCGAGCTGTTCGCCCGGCTCGCCGCCGACCGGGCGGGCCTGGTCGCGGAGATGTGGGGCGGCGCCGACCCGGGCGCGCTGGACTCCGTCCGCGGCGACGCGGGCCACCGGCACGCCCAGGGCCGCTCGGTGGTGCTGCTGCGCTTCGAGTCCGGCGCGGGCGCGGTCTACAAGCCCAAGGACATGCGGCACGCCACCGCCTTCCTCGGCCTGGTCGAACGGCTCAACCGCGAACTGTCGCTGGACCTGCCGCTGCGCACCGTGCTGGTCCGCTCCGACTGCGGCGACGACGGCCACGCCGCCTCGCTGCGCACCGACTGCTCCGGCGACTACGGCTGGGAGGAGCTCGTCCCGGCCCGCCCGTGCGCGGACCCGGCGGGCTTCGCCCGGTTCTACCGCCGGCTCGGCATGACCATCCGGCTGGTCCAGCTGCTGGAGGGCCGCGACCTGGGGGCGGACGACCTGCTCGCGGACGGCGAGCACCCGGTGCTGATCGACCTGGAGTGCCTGCTCTCCCCGCGGGTGCAGAACCCGCCGGTGCGGAAGGAGGCCCGGCGCCGGCTGCTGGACGAACTGGAGACCACCGTGGTGCGCACCGCGATGGCCTTCCAGGCGTGGACGCCGGCCGGGCGCACCGACGCCCTGGACATCGGCTGCCTGTCCCGGGTCGGCTGCCTGGAGGTCGTCCCCGGCGTGCCCGCGCTGCCCGTCACCGCCCACCGCCCGGTGCACGACGGGCAGCCCGCCGATCCGTGGCAGTACACCGCCGAGGTGGTCGACGGCTACCGCGAGATGCACGCCGCACTGCACCGCCTGCGCAGTGAACTCGCCGACCCCGCAGGACCGTTGAGCGGCTTCCGGGGCATCTGGGTGCGCTACGTCCGGCGCCGCGCCTGGGACGGCTACAAGATCCTCCGGGCCTCCATCAGCCCGCTCGCGCTGGACGACGGCGCGACCCGGGAGACCGTCATCGCGGGGGCGCTGCGCGGCGCCGTCACCGCCGGCGCCGGCACCGCCGACCTGCTGGAGGTGGTGCTCGCCGAACTCGACTCCTTCCGCGCCCTGGACATCCCGTTCTTCCGCTCGCTGACCACCTCCTCCTCGGTGTTCACCGCCGACGGCCGGGAGATCCCCGGGCACTTCCGCTCCACCGGCTGGCAGCGCCTCCAGCAGCGGGTCGCCGAACTCGACGACTTCGACCTGGAGACCCACGTCGCCGTGCTGTCCGGCTGCCTCGACGCCGCCCGCGCCGGCGCCGAGGAGCCGCCCGCCGGGCCCGCCGAGCCGCCGGCGGCCGCCGAACCCCCCACCCGCGGCGAGCTGCTGGCCGAGGCCGTCGCGATCGGCGACCGCATCCTGGCGGCCCGGCGCGGCACCGGCTGGGTCGCCCAGGGCTGGTACCCGGGCACCGGCCTGCGCCAGGTCGAGGTGCTCGGCCCGGACCTCGCCTCCGGCACCCTGGGCATCGCCGTGCTGCTCGCCGAACTCTGGTCCGCCACCGGCGAACCGCGCTTCCACCGCGCCGCCCACGGCCTGCTCGCCGAGGCCGCCGCACTGATCGACCCGGACGAGCCGAAGGCGTTCGCGTTCGCCGCCGACTCCCGGCTGGCCTCCGGCGCGCCCGTCCCCGGCGGCTTCTTCGGCCCCGGCGCGGTCATCCACGGCCTGGCCCGCGGCGGACTGCTGCTCGGCGAACCGGACTTCCCGGCCGCCGCGCAGGCCCTGGTGCCCGGCGCCCTGTCGGTCGCCGGGTCCGCGGCCGACCGGCCCGGGCGACCGACCGGGGTCCCGCACGGCGACGTGCCGCTCGGCGCCGCCGGACTGCTGCTCAACCTGCTCCGGCTGCGCCGCGCCGCCGGCCCCGGCCACCCCGGCACCGACGACGCGATCCGCACCCTCGCGGCCGGCGCGATCGACCGGCTGGACGCGGCGAACCCGCCGTTCGACTTCCGGGAGCTGGTCCCCGGCGGCGCCGACTCGATCGCCGTCGCACTCGCCCGCACCCTCGCCGAGGCCCCCGCGCTGCTCGCCGACCCCGGGGCGGTCCGGGCCCGGCTGCGCGGCCACCGCTTCGCCACCGGTACCCGGGCCGGCCGCCTCGCCTGCCTGGACACCGCCGTCTCGCTCGGCGCGGACGCCGTCGACGGCACCGACCCGGGCGCGCTCGCCCCGCCCGTCACCGGCCCCGAACTGACCGCGCTCACCGGCCGGGCCCTGCTGTCCGCCGCCACCGAGGCCCTCACCGCCGCCGACGCGGGCCTCGTCCACACCCGGCCCGGGACGGCGCCGGCGGGCGGGGAGGCGCTGCCGCCCGGCCCGTTCCACGACGGCCGCGAAGCGGCGGGCCCGATGGTCCGCGAACTGATCGCCCGTCACCGCCGGTACGGCACCTGGTTCCCCGACCGGGCCGTCCGGGACGCCGTCAACCTCGGCGCGCTGGACGGCACCGTCGCCGTCGGCCTGCTGCTGCTGCGCCTGCACGACGCCTCCGCCGCCCCGCTCGCCACCCTGCGCTGACCGCACGCCGCCCCGAGGAGCACCCCATGTCCGAACTCATCGGCTTCAAGCGCCACTTCACCCCGTACCTGGTCGATGCCGCCGCCCGCTCCCTCGGCCTGGACCGGACCGCCGAGTCCTCCGTCGGCGAGTTCCTGATCGGCAGCCGCCCAGCCGCCCAGCCGCCCAGCCGGCGTCCCGCGCACCGCGCACGGCTCCGCCGACGTGGTCGCGCCGGCCCGCGCCGGGGAGGGCCTCGGCGGGCACTCCTGAACGGCGCGCAGGCACGCCGACGACCCGTCAAGCGGGGGCCTGACGGGTCGTCGGCGCGCCTGCGCACCTCCCGGACTACAGCCAGCCGCACTCGCGGGCGATCCGAATCGCGTCGCACCGGTTGCGCGCCCCGGTCTTGGCGATCGCCGCCGACACGTAGTTGCGGACCGTCCCCGGCGACAGGGACAGCGCCGTCGCCGCCTCCTGCACCGTGCTGCCCTCGGCGATCTCGCCGAGCACCGCCAGCTCCCGGCGGCTGAGCGGACCGGACTGCCCGGTGCGCAGCACGTCCAGCACCAGCCGCGGGTCGTACACCCGGCCGCCGCGGGCCAGTTCGCGCACCGCCGCGATCAGCGCCGGCGCCTGCACGTCCTTCAGCAGCACCCCGGCCGCGCCCTCCACCAGCGCCCGCCGCGACTGCGCCGTGCGCGGCAGGGCCGGCACCAGCAGCAGCACCGCCGTTCCCGGCGCGACGAGCTGTAGCCGCTGCGCGTCGGCCGTCGCCTCCGGCTGCTCCGGGTCCAGGCCGATCACCGCGACCGCCGGGCGCACCCCGGCAGCCGCCGCCACGGCCTCCTCGCCGCCGGCCGCCTCGGCGACCACCGCGAGATCGTCCTCCCGGTCCAGCAGGGCCCCCAGCCCCGACCGGAACAGGTGGTGCCGGTCGGCCAGCAGCACCCTGGTCGGGCTCGCCGCCACGGCGAGCGGAAACGGACGGGACAGGGCCCGCTGCACCAGCGGGCGTTCCAGTGCGGTGGTCATCCGGACGCCTCCTCCCCGGCTCCCCGGCCCGGCCCGGTCAGCCCCAGCCCCAGGTGTCCGCGTGCGCCGGCTCGGCGGAGGTCGGGCTGCCCGACGCCGACGGGGCGGGCGGCACGCCCGGACCGACCACGATCGCCCGCGCCGCCGCGTCGGCCGGCGACAGCGGCCCGTCCGCGACCGCGCCGCCCGCCGTGACCACCGCGCCCGGCCGGCCCGGCCCGGCCAGGTCGGCGGCGGCGACACCGCCCACCACCACCGCACCCAGAGCGGCAATCGTGACAAAACGGATGTTCAGCGTCATGGGAGTGCCCGATCCTCTCGCATTCGGCCGGTCCCCGGGCTGCCCCGGGGCCGCGTGGTGTGAACCGCCGTCAGGTCCGGTCCGGTCCGCGGCCCCGCCGGGGGCTGCTCCCGCGGTTCCGCACCGCCGTCCTGCCGACACCACGAGAGTGGCCCCCGCAGCCGGTTCCTGTCAGCACCCCCGGGCTGGCACCACAGTGCCGTGACACCGAACGGCCAGCCCTGCCGCCGGCGCCCGGCCCGCCGTCAACTGCGGGCGCGGGCCTGCAGCATGCCGAGCGCGATCCACGGATCGGCCTCGCACCGCGCCACCGTCCAGCCGGCCAGCGGCCCGCCCGGCTCCGCCAGCGCACCCGCGCCGGCCCGCAGCGACCGCTCCGCCGCCAGCAGCGAGGCCGCCGTCAGGAAGCACACCGCGGCCAGCCCGTCCGGACCGGCCAGCACCCGGGCGTGGCACATCCGGGCGCCGTCCAGCGGCAGCCGCATCAGGGCCGCCCGCACCGGACCGGCCCCGGCCTCCGCCCCCGGCCCGCCGAGCAGGGGCCGCGACGGGATCAGCTCCAGACGGATCGCGTACATCCCCCCAGCGTGGCAAACCCCGGCCCCGGCCGGGCCGCGCCACGGGTGACACATCTCCGCCTGGCACGAATATGACAGTTGCCCGGCACCCTTCACGATTCGGCCACCTGTCCGACAGAATCTCCCCAAGGCTGTTCTGAACCCGGGTGCCCCAGCGTTAACCTGACGCCCGATCAGGACGAAACCCCGGGGTGGAGCGCCGCGACCCGGCGCGCGTGGAGGGCCGAGATGAACAGAGCGACGCGGACGGGCAGCGGACAGGGCACACGGAAGACCGACCGTTGACCGCCGGCGGCCCGATCGGGCTCGACGCCTTCGGCGAAGCCGTCTACCGGGCGATGCTGCTGCACCCCGAGCTCGACCCCGGCGGCCTCGCCGCCCACCTCGGCAGCACCGAGACCGAGGTCCTCGAAGCCCTCGACCGCCTCGCCGACCTCGCCCTCACCCGCCCCGCCGGCTGCGGCACCCGCTGGCGCGCCGTCAACCCCGAGCGCGGCCTCGCCGCCCTGCTCGCCCACCAGGAGGCCGAGGCCGCCCGCCGCCAGCGCGAGATGGAACGCAGCCGCGCCGCCATGGCCGGCCTGATCGCCGAGTACGCGAACCTGCACGCCCCCGGCGAACAGCGCGGCATCGAGATGCTCACCAGCCTCGACCAGGTCCGTGACCGGCTCGTCCACCTCGCCTCCGACGCCACCGCCGAAGTGCTCTCCTTCGCCCCCGGCGGCCCGCAGCCCGCCCAGGTCATGGAGGCCAGCCGCACCCTCGACCAGGAGACCCTGGAACGCGGCGTCCGGATGCGCACCGTCTACCAGGACAGCGTCCGCAACGACCCCGCCACCGTCCAGTACGCCCGCTGGCTGCACGGCCTCGGCGGCGCCGTCCGCACCGCACCCACCCTGCCGCTGCGCATGATCGTCGTCGACAACGCCACCGCCATCGTCCCGATCGACCCCGAGGACCCCCGCAAGGGCGCCGTGCTGCTCCAGAGCCCCGGCGTGGTCGCCGCCCTGCGCGCCCTCTTCGACCAGGTCTGGGACCACGCCCGCCCGCTCGGCGCATCCGCCCAGCGCGACCTGCACGGCCTCACCGGCCAGGAACGCGAACTGCTGCGCCTGCTCGCCGACGGCCTCACCGACGAACGCGCCGGCCAGCGCCTCGGCGTCTCGCTGCGCACCGTCCGCCGGATGATGGCCGACCTGATGGTCCGGATGGACGCCCGCAGCCGCTTCCAGGCCGGCATCCAGGTCGCCGCCCTCGGCTGGCTCGCGGCCGCCGAGGACGCCCCCGCCTGACCGCTACCGCCGGTGCCGGCCCCCGCCGGCCGGGGCCGGCGTCGGGTACGGGATCCGCAGCTTGCGGGCGAACGGCGCCACCGACGCGCCCACACCCAGCGGACGCGCCAGCACGAACAGCGACAGCAGCACCGCCAGCGACCCCGCCGCCAGCCCCGCCAGGCTGCCGAACAGGCCCTCGCCGAACCGTCCCGCCAGCCAGTGCCCCGCCAGCGCACCCGGCAGGCACGCCAGCACCAGGCCCAGGTGCAGGGTCACCAGCCGGAAGCCCTCCAGCCCGCTGCCCCGCCGGGCGCGCCGCACCCCCAGGTCCACGGTGGCGTTCGCGCCCGGTGCGAAGGCGTCGGTGCGCAGCACCATGGTCGAGTCCGGGTCCGCGTCCGCCTCCGGGGCGGGCGCCGCGGCCGGGGGAGCACCCTTCGCCAGCCGGCGGCCCAGCGCGACGCCGGTCACCAGCACCGACAGCGTGGCGGCCACGGTGTGCGCCACCGCCATGCCGATCACCTTGTCCTGCAGCGGCAGCACCTCGTACGCCACCCAGCACAGCGCCGCGTTCGTGCCCGTGCTGACCAGGGTCAGCCAGAACGGCGTCCGGGCGTCGCCCATCGCGTAGAAGCCGCGGGCCAGGCCGTACTGGGCGCAGAACGCGGGCAGGCCGATCGCGAAGGCCATCAGCAGCGAGGCGATCACCATCGCGTCGTCGTGGACGCCCGCGCGCGCACCGTAGCCGTAGGCGGCCATCGCGATCTGCGGGGCCAGTGCGAAGAACAGCACCGCGGCGGTCACCACCATCGCCGCCGAGGAGCGCAGCACCCCCGACAGGTCCTCGCCGATCTTCCGGTAGTCGCCCGCCGTCGCGGCCCGCGCCATCCCCGGCAGCAGCGCCGTCACCAGCGACACGGTGATCACGCCCTGCGGGACCACGAAGAGCGCGTAGGCGTTGTTGTACGCGGAGAAGCCGCGGCCCCCGGGGATGTGCGCCTGCGCCGCCGCCGTGCCCACGCCGGTGCTCAGACTGGTGATCACCGCGAAGGACAGCTGGGTGGCCGCCACCAGCGCCAGCGCCCAGCCCGCCGCGCGCAGCGGCCGGGTGAGCCCGGCGCCGCGCCAGTCGAAGCGCGGGCGGTAGCGGAAGCCGGCCGAGCGCAGCGAGGGCAGCAGGGCGGCGGCCTGCACCACGATGCCCAGCGTCGAGCCGAGGCCCAGCAGCAGCGCGTCGCCGCTGCTCACCTCCTCGGCCGCGCGGGCGTGGTGCCCCATCGCCAGGTAGCCGCCGAACACGCCGATCGCCACCACGTTGTTCAGCACCGGCGTCCACATCATCGCGCCGAACCGGTCGCGGGCGTTGAGCACCTGACCGAGCAGGGTGAACACGCCGTAGAAGAAGATCTGCGGCAGGCAGTAGCGCGCGAAGGTGACTGCCAGTTCGTGCTGCACCCCGTCGAACTCGGAGTACAGGTCGACGATCTGCGGGGCGAACAGCCAGGCGCCCAGCGTCAGCACCACCAGGATCACGCCGCACAGCGTCAGCAGCCGGTCGGTGTACGCCTGGCCGCCGTCCCTGTGGGTCTGCATCGCGTGCACCAGCTCCGGCACGAACACCGAGGCCAGCACACCGCCGATCAGCATCATGTAGACGATGTTCGGCAGCGAGTTCGCCACGTTGAACGCCTCGCCGGCCGGGCCGGTGGTCAGCGCCGCGACGATCACCGCGCTGCGCACGAAGCCCAGCGCACGGGACGCCAGCGAGCCCAGCGCCATGATCAGCCCGTTGCGGCCGGTGGACGCGGCGGGCCGGTCGGCGGGCTTCGGCGGCTCCTGCTCCTCGCTCGCCCGCGGCTGCGGAACCGGCCGGGCCGGCGGCTGCGGGGGCGGCGGCGGGTAGCCGGCCTGGTCGAACTGGGCGGGGATCCGGCCGAGCTGCACGGTCGGCGGGTCCGCCGGGACGTACGGGCCGCCCTGGCGGGCGTACGGGTCGTAGGGGTCGTTCGGGCCGTCCGCGGTGTGCATGGTCATCGGACCCCCCGTCGATCGGTGCCCGTCCGGCGTTGCGTGGGAAAGTGCGGGGGACCGGGCTGGTCGCCCGGGCTCCGCTCGCCGGTTGCAGGGTGCATCCAGCCGCAGAAGTCTGCCGCAAGACGGCACCCGATGGGGAGTCGGGTGCCGTTCACCGGCCCTCCCGGCCGGTCGCCGCCGGTGTCCGGAGGCCTTGGGACGCCGGGCGCCGAGCGCCGTTTCCGCCCGGAAACACGCGGATTGCCGCCCGCGTCCGTTCCCTCCCCAGGAGGACCCGAATGCGGTGTGTGACGTTGCTCACGAACCGTCAGGGACGGCCCGGGTCACGGCTTCCGGCGGGTTCCGCCGGCAGCGGCGGGGCCAGCACCCGCTGCACCCGGGGCCGCAGCCGCCAGTGCAGCCGGCGGACGTCCCGGCCGAGCCGGCCCGGCAGCCAGACCTCCGCCGCCAGGGTCACCCCGGCCAGCACCGCGGCCGCGGCCGCCCAGCCGGCCAGTACGTCGCTGGGGTAGTGCACGCCCAGTGCGAGCCGGGTCCAGCCGACGCCCAGCACGGTGAGCGCCGCGCCGGTGCCCGCCACCGCCCGCACCGCCCGGTCGGCGCGCGGCCACACCAGCATCAGCAGCACCCCGCAGGCCACCGCCGAGGCGATCGCGTGGCCGGACGGGAAGCCCGCACCGGAGCCGACCGCCACCGGGTCGGCGAAGTGCGGCCGGGCCCGGCCGATCACCGCCCGGCCGACCGAGCTGGCCGCCCAGCCCAGCAGGCCCTGCACGACCACCCAGGCGGCCAGCGCCCGGGCGCGGACGCACCAGAGCCAGAGCGCGGCGGCGGCGAGCAGCGCGCGCATCGTCCACGGGGCGCCCAGGTCGGCCAGCGTCTGCATGGCCGCGGTCCACACCGGGTGCTGCACCGCGTACCGGTGCAGGGCCGCCACGCAGTCCTGGTCGAGGCGGGCCAGCGGCGACCAGCCGGTCTCCATCAGCACCAGCAGCACCGTGAACAGCAGGACGGACGCCAGTCCGATCCAGGCACAACGGAGCAGCGTCCGGCGTTGAACCGGAGGGCGGCGGTTGCCGCGGGCGCCGTCCGGGGGCTCGTCGGCCGCCCCGGGGCCATCGGTGGACTGGTGCATGACAGACACCTTCCCAGCGGCGGAGGGCGAACCGGCGGTCCCGCGATAGCGATTCGGCATCGGTTGTGCGGACGTCCCGCGAAGGCCCCGCAGCGATTCGGTGGCGGCGGGTGGACGCGGGGTGTGCGAGTCGCGTCACGCTGCGTGTATCGATCGGATGAAAATCGGCAGGATACTGCATGGCTCACGAAAAGCTGAGCCACTTGGGAATGTTGTCCGATTTCTGTGCGTTGGATCGTTACGTGTGAGCCGGGAACTGGCCCACACGCCTGTGCCAGGCGGCGGAACGGAGCGCCACCGGCAGCGTCAGTGAGGGAGCAAGCATGGCCACCCGTGCCGTCGTACGCGACAGGGCCGATCGGACTCGCACCGCCCGCCCGACCAACCTCGAAGCCGACCGCGACCTGGTCGGCATGTACCTCGACGAGATCGCCAGGACGCCCCTGCTCGATGCCGCCGAGGAAGTCGAGCTGTCCCTGCGCATCGAAGCCGGGGTCTTCGCCCAGCACCTGCTGGACGAGGAGGAGCAGCTCGACGGCGTCAGCACGGAGGAGCTCCGTGCGATAGCCGACGACGCCGAGCGCGCCAAGGACGTCTTCATCCGCTCCAACCTGCGCCTGGTGGTCGCGGTCGCCCGCCGCTACCCGCGCAGCGGCCTGCCGCTGCTGGACCTGATCCAGGAGGGCAACGCCGGCCTGGTCCGCGCGGTGGAGAAGTTCGACTACTCCAAGGGCTTCAAGTTCTCCACCTACGCGACGTGGTGGATCCGCCAGGCGATCACCCGTTCCATCGCCGACCAGTCCCGCACCATCCGGCTGCCCGTCCACCTGGTGGAGGAGCTCGGCCGGATCCGCCGGGTGCAGCGCGAGAAGTCCAAGGAGCTGGGCCGGGAGGCCGAGCCCGCCGAGATCGCGGCCGAGCTGGACACCACCGAGCAGCGGATCAAGGACGTGCTGGACTGGGCGCGCGACCCGGTCAGCCTGAACATGGCGGTCGACGACGAGGGCGAGACCCAGTTCGGCGACCTGGTGGAGGACACCGGCGCGGTCTCCCCGGAGGACGCCGTGATGGTGATGCTCCGCCGCGAGGAGCTGGACGACCTGATCGGCCGCCTCGACGACCGCACGGCGTCGATCATCCGCAGCCGCTACGGCATGGAGGACGGCCGCGAGCGGACGCTGACGGAGGTCGGCAAGCAGCACGGGCTGACGCGCGAGCGGATCCGCCAGATCGAGAAGCACGCGCTGGCCGAGCTCAAGAAGATCGCCGACCACGCCGGCTTCGAGGCCGCGTGACGGCCGACCGCGGGCCCGACGGGTCGTCCGGGCGCCCCCGCGGGGGCGCCCGGCGGTTCTACAGTGGACGGATGACCGAGCAGGACGAGAACAAGCCCGCGGCCCGACTGGTCTTCAAGGACCCGTTCGAGCAGCAGACCGGCGACGACACCGACCGCGGCTGGGGGGAGTCCCGGGGCGGCCGGGGGCTGGACTGGTACCTGGACCAGCGGCCCCCGCACCACGGCGAGAAGTAGCCGTCAGCGGCGGACCAGCGCGTCCCGGATCTCGGTGAGCAGCTGGACCTCCTTGATCTCGGCGTCCAGCGCCTCCTCGTCCAGCGTCTTGCGCTTCTTCGTGTAGTGGTTCATCGGCAGGATCAGCAGGAAGTACACGACGGCGGCGGTGATCAGGAAGCTGAGCACGGCGCTGAGCACCGAGCCCCACAGGATGAAGATGCCCTCGGTGACGTTCCCCGAGGCGTCCACCGCGCAGGGGCCCTTCAGGCACGACTTGTAGGACGAGAGGTCCTTGGTGCCGAACAGGCCGACCAGCGGGTTGATCACGCCCTTGACGAACGCGTTGATGATGTTGGAGAACGCGGCGCCGATGACGACGGCGACGGCCAGGTCGACCACGTTGCCGCGGAGCAGGAATTCCTTGAAGCCTTTCATGCCGCGTCGAACGGCGTCAGCACGCAAAGGTCACGGGTGAATCCACGGCCCTCCGGTTGACGCCCGGGGGCAGCCGGCGGCCCCGGGGCCGGGCGGCGGGGCCGGCCGCAGCGGGCCCGGGCCGAGCGCGGCGGCCAGCGCCAGGCAGCCCACCGCGAACACGCCCGGCCGACGGCGCACCGCCTGCCGCAAGCGGTGGCGGCCCCGGGCGGTGCCCCGGATCGGCGGAAAGTCGGGCACTTCGCGGCGCGGGGGCACCGCGGCGGCGGGCAGCGGGGGAAGCACGGAGGCGGTCATGGCGGCAGGCCCTTCCTCGGGAACGGCGGCCCCGGCCGGGGCCGCGCCTGCCATCCTGCGGCCGCCCCGGGCCCCGGGCCCGCGGACGTCCGCGCCCTGTGGACAACCCCGTCCTGTGGAAAACCGCCGTCACCCGCCGGGGTGAGCCGCTGCGCCGTTCGGCGCACCCCCGGGAACGGCCCCGCCCCACCGTCCGGAGGAATCCGCGTGACCGGCCCCGGACGCGCAGCAGCGGGCCCCGCCCGGACGGACCGGGCGGGGCCCGCTGCGCGGAGCCGGGTGCGTCAGCCCGCGGCCGGGGCGGAGCTGGTGCTCTTCGCCGGGGTCGACGTCGACGTCGAGGACGCCGAGGAGGAGGCCGGGGCGGAGCCGGAGGAGGACGAGCCCACCGAGCTGCTGGAGCTGGACCGGCTGTCGGTGCGGTAGAAGCCGGAGCCCTTGAAGACCACGCCCACGGCCGAGAAGACCTTGCGGAGCTTCCCCTGGCAGTCGGGGCACGTGGTCAGCGCGTCGTCACTGAACTTCTGCACCGCCTCGAGGCCGTTGCCGCACTCGGTGCACTGGTACTGGTACGTGGGCACTTTCCGCTTCCTCCTGCACTCCCCCTGGCACTCTCACGCTATGAGTGCTAACGACGGTCCATGATGCGGCATTCCGCTGGTGGAGTCCAGCGGCTCAGCCGCGGCGGGCCGCCTCGACCGGCTCCCGGGAGACGGCGGCGCCCCCGGCCACGGTACGGCCCGAAGAGCCCCGGGAGAGCAGCAGGCCGCGCATCGTGACCAGCGCCACCAGGCCGAGGCCGGAGCCGATCAGCGCCACGGTGAAGCCCAGCGAGGGCCCGGAGCGGTCGATCAGCTGCCCGGCCGCGGTGGAGCCGAGCGCCAGGCCCAGGCCGATCGCGCCGGTCAGCCAGGTGAACGCCTCGGTCTTGGCGCCGTCCGCGACCAGCGTCTCCACCAGGGTGTAGCCGGTGATCAGGGTCGGGGCGATGGCCAGGCCGCAGAACAGGCCGGCGATCGCCAGCGAGACCAGGTTCGGCATCGCCCACAGGGTGGAGCAGCCGAGCACCAGCAGCGCGTAGCAGGCGAGCATCCGCTGCCGGGCCGGGCTGCGCCACGGGACCAGGCCGTAGAGCACGCCGGCGACCATCGAGCCGGCCGCGAACAGGCCGTAGACCGGGCCGCTGAGGCCGGGGGAGCCGGCGTCCTCGGCGAAGGCGGTGATGGAGACCTGCAGGGCGCCGAAGACGGAGCCGAGGCCGAGGAAGCCGCCGGCCAGCAGGCGCACGCCGGGGGAGGCCAGTGCGGAGGCGCGGCGCAGTCCGTGGGCGTCGGGGCCGGCGGGAGCGGGGGCGGTGCCGCGGCGGGCGGCGAAGGCCAGGCCGCCGAGCAGGGTGAGGGCGGCCTCGGCGACCAGGCCGACGGACGGGTCGACCGCGGTGGCGATGGCGGTGGCCAGCACCGGGCCGACGACGAAGGTGAACTCGTCGGTGACGGACTCGAAGGCGAACGCGGTGTTCAGCAGCGCGGGCTGCCCGTCCAGCCGGTTCACCCAGCGGGCCCGCACCATGGCGCCGATCTGCGGCACGGAGGCGCCGGCGGGGGCGGCGGCGAGGAACAGCGTCCAGTCCGGGGCGCCGGCGTGGGCCAGCGCGATCAGTGCGGCGACCGCGGCGGCGTGCACCAGGACGGCGGGGACCAGCACGGCGGCCTGGCCGTGCCGGTCGGCGAGCCGGCCGGTCTGCGGGCCGATCAGGGCCTGGGCGACGGCGGCGACCGCGGCGACGCCGCCGGCCAGGCCGTAGGAGCCGGTGGTGTCGCGCACCAGCAGCACGATGCCGAGGCCGAGCATGGCGTACGGCAGCCGGGCGATCAGGGCGGGGAGCAGGAAGGTCCAGGCGCGGGGGGTGCGCAGCAGTGCCCCGTAGCCGTTGCGGGTGGTGTCGTCGACCGGTCGGCGGGCCGCCACGGTCGGTCCTCTCTGCTGCCTGGTAGCGCGGACCGGGCAGAAGGTGGGACCGGACCGGCGCCGAGAGTCGTCCTCTCGCGCGTCGACCGGGGTTGTTACCGGGCCCGGGCTGAGCGCCCCGGGGGCCCGGCCGCCGAGCGGTCGCGCCGACTCTGCATCAGGCAGATGCAAAAAAATCGGAGTTTCTGCCTATCAGCCTAGCGGTTCAGCGCGGCTTCCTCCTGGAAACGGAAGGCGCGGCCTCCGCATTGTGCAGCCAGCCGGCCAGCTTGCCGCCCTGGTCGACGGCCCGCAGGCGGCGTTCCGCGGCCTCCGAGACCTCGTCCGTGGTGACCACCAGCAGTTCGTCGCCCTCGCGCAGCACCGTCATCCGGTCCGGCACGAAGCTGGAGCCCTCGCGGACCACCAGGGTGACCGCCGCGCCCTTGGGCAGGCGCAGCTCGGAGACCTCGACGCCGGACATCCGGGAGCCGGGGGACAGCTGGACGGACAGCAGGTGGCCGTGCAGCTTCTCCAGCGGGGCGGACTCGATGCCGAGGTCCTGGCCGAGGTCGCCCTCGCCGATCTTCAGCCGGCGGGCGACCAGCGGCAGGGTCGGGCCCTGGAGCAGGGTGAAGACCACGACCAGGATGAACACCACGTTGAACAGCTGCTGGGCGTCGGCCGCGCCGGCCACCAGCGGGATGGTGGCGAGCACGATGGGCACGGCGCCGCGCAGGCCCGCCCAGGACAGCAGGGCCTGCTCGCGCCAGGGGATCCGGAACGGCGTCATGCTGACCAGCACCGACAGCGGGCGGGCGACGAACACCAGCACCGTGCCGGCCACCAGGCCCGGCACGACCGCCGAGCCCATGCTCGCCGGGGTGACCAGCAGGCCGAGCACCACGAACATGCCGATCTGGCCGATCCAGGCGAGGCCGTCCGCGAAGCCGCGGACCGCGGGGCCGTGCGGCAGCTTGGAGTTGCCGAGGATCACCGAGGCGATGTACGCGGCGAGGAAGCCGGAGGCGTGCAGCAGCGCGCCGCCGGCGTAGGCGAGCACGATCAGCGCCAGCACCGCGATCGGGTACAGGCCGGAGGAGGGCAGCGCGACCCGGCGCATCGCGTAGGCGCCGATCCGGCCGACCGCGAAGCCGACGGCGGCGCCGATCACCAGCTCGATCACGATCGTGCCGATCAGCACGTACCAGGGGTCGAGTTCGCCGGCGGTGGCGAAGGCGACCACCAGGATCACCACGGGCGCGTCGTTGAATCCGGACTCGGCCTCCAGCAGGCCGGTGAGGCGCTTGGGCAGCGGGACGGTGCGCAGCACCGAGAAGACCGCGGCGGCGTCGGTGGAGGAGACGATCGCGCCGAGCAGCAGGGCGGTGCGCCACTCCAGGCCGACCAGCCAGTGCGCGCCGGCGGCGGTGACGAACACCGAGACGGCGACGCCCGCGGTGGCGAGCACGGCGGCTGCGGGCACGACCGGTTTGATCGCCTGCCAGCTGGTCTTGAGTCCGCCCTCGGCGAGGATGACCACGAGGGCCGCGTAGCCGAGGACCTGGGTGAGTTCGGCGTTGTTGAAGCTTATGCCGATGCCGTTCTGGCCGAGGGCGACGCCGATGCCGAGGTAGATCAGCAGGGACGGCAGCCCCGAGCGGGTGGAGATCCGGACGGCGCCGACGGCGACGAGCAGGATGACGGCGGACTCGAGGAGCAGCTCGTTCAGGTGGTCAACGGTCACGCAGGGGCACCTCGGGCAGGAAGGGCGGCTGACGGATCGTTACCCAGTCTAACATTTTACTTGATCTTTACGCTAGTCCCGACTTCCGTCCCGGCCCGGTAGGGTCCGAACGGCGCCGCCGAGGCCCAGCCGGTGTCCCCCGTGCACGGCTGCCGGTGCCGTCGCCCTAATGTGGTGACCTGTCACGGCCGAACGCTCCCTCATACAAGGACTCGGATGCCCCGCTCGAAGAAGTTCCGGCGCGCACGTCTGATCGTGATCCTGCTGGCCGTGCTGCTGGTGGCGGGTCTGGCCGGCGGCGGCTGGTGGGCGGTGGACACCGTCCGCTCCTCGTTCCCGCAGGTCAGCGGCACCGTCAAGGTGGCCGGCATGTCCGCGCCGGTGGACGTGGTGCGCGACGAGAAGGGCATCCCGCAGCTCTACGCCGACACCGACGCCGACCTGTTCCGCGCCCAGGGCTACGTGCAGGCCCAGGACCGGTTCTGGGAGATGGACGTCCGACGGCACATCACCGCCGGCCGGCTGGCCGAGATGTTCGGCTCCAGCGCCGTCGAGAACGACTCCTTCCTGCGCACCATGGGCTGGCGCCAGGTCGCGCAGAAGGAGTGGGACAGCGTCCTGTCCGAGGAGACCAAGCGCAACCTGACCGCCTACACCGAGGGCGTCAACGCGTGGCTGGCCGAGCACCCCGGCGGGGCCGGCGCCTCGGTCGAGTACGCCATGCTCGGCGCCGTCAACTCCGGCTACCGGCCGGAGAAGTGGGACCCGGTCGACTCGGTGGCCTGGCTGAAGGCGATGGCCTGGAGCCTGTCCGGCAACATGCAGGAGGAGATCGACCGCTCGCTGCTGACGCAGAACTTCACCACCGAGCAGATCGCCCAGCTGTACCCGGACTACCCGTACGACCGCAACGGCACCATCGTGAAGACCGGCAAGGTCTCCGCGGACGGCACCTACACCCCCGGCGAGGGCGCCGTCGTGCCCGCCCAGCCCGGCGGCGGCACGCCGGCCGGCAGCTCGCAGGCCCGCGCCGCCACCCAGCAGCTGCTGAGCGGCGTCTCCGGGAAGATGGACGCGCTGCCGCAGCTGCTCGGCCCCAACGGGCAGGGCATCGGCTCCAACTCCTGGGTGGTGGCCGGTGCCAACACCACCACCGGCAAGCCGATGCTGGCCAACGACCCGCACCTCGGCCCCGGCATGCCGTCCATCTGGTACCAGATGGGCCTGCACTGCCGGAACGCCTCCGGCGCCTGCACCTACGACGTGGCCGGCTACACCTTCGCCGGCATGCCCGGCGTCGTCATCGGCCACAACAAGGACATCGCCTGGGGCTTCACCAACCTCGGCGCCGACGTCACCGACCTGTACCTGGAGAAGGTCACCGGCCCGGACACCTACCTGGTCGACGGCAAGGACGTGAAGTTCACCGTCCGCAAGGAGACCATCAAGGTCGCCGGCGGCGCCGACCGCACCATCACCGTCCGCACCACGCAGGACGGCATGCCGCTGATCTCCGACCAGTCTTCCGAGGACCAGAACGTCGGCAAGTACGCGCCCGCCGGCAACGCGGCGCCCGACCGGGCGGCCGGCTACGGCGTCGCGCTGCGCTGGACCGCGCTCGTCCCCGGCAGGACGATGGACGCCGTCTTCAAGCTCGACAAGGCCACCGACTTCGCCTCGTTCCGCCTCGCCGCCCAGGACTTCGCGGTGCCCGCGCAGAACCTCATCTACGCCGACACCAAGGGCAACATCGGCTACCAGGCCCCCGGCCTGATCCCGGTCCGCGGCAAGGGCGACGGCCGCTACCCCGCCCCGGGCTGGGACTCCGGCTACGCCTGGAACGCCACCTACCTGCCGTTCAAGTCGCTGCCCTACGCGTACAACCCGCCCGAGGGCTACATCGTGACGGCCAACCAGGCCGTCGTCGACGACGGCTACAAGCCGATGCTCACCAAGGACTGGGAGTACGGCACCCGCGCCAAGGAGATCACCGACCAGATCCAGGCGAAGCTGAAGAACGGCGGCAAGATCTCCCTCGACGACATGCAGTCCATGCAACTGGACAACACCAGCGTGCTCGCCAAGGAACTCGTCCCGCTGCTGCTCAAGGTCAAGATCGACGACCCGTACGTGCGCGAGGCCCAGGACCTGCTGAAGGACTGGAACTACCACCAGGACGCCGATTCGGCCGCCGCCGCCTACTACAACGGCGTCTGGCGGGCCCTGCTCACGCTCGCCTTCGGCCAGAAGTTCCCCGCCGACCTGCGGGTCGAGGGCGACTGCCTGCTGGTCCGTCAGAAGCGCGACAACACCCTGCCCGACGACGCGCTCGGCGGCGCCGCGCAGGCCGTCACCGAGTGCGGCACCCGCAAGGCCTCGCAGGCCCAGCCCGACGGCGGCGACCGCTGGATGGAGGTCGTCCGCGCGCACCTCGGCGACCCCGCGTCCCCGTGGTGGGACTACATCGACTCCAACCACCAGCAGCAGCACGGCCTCGACAAGCTGCTCGCCGAAGCCCTCAAGGACGCCCGCCAGGACCTCACCGCGCGCCTCGGCAAGGACATCTCCACCTGGAGCTGGGGCCGCCTCCACCAGCTGACCCTGCAGGAGCCCACGCTCGGCAGCGACGACTCCTCGATCGCCTCCGGCGTCGTCCACAAGCTGCTCAACCGGGGCCCCTACAAGCTCTCCGGCGGCAGCGCCGCCGTCGACGCCACCGGCTGGAACGCCGCCGCCGGCTACGACGTCGACTGGATCCCCTCCATGCGGATGGTCGTCGACCTCAGCGACTTCGACTCCTCCCGCTGGATCAACGTCGGCGGCGCCTCCGGCCACGCCTTCCACCCCAACTACAACGACCAGACCGAGCTGTGGGCCAAGGGCGAACTCCTGCCCTGGGTCTACACCAAGGACGCCGTCGCCAAGAACGGCAGGAACACCCTCACCCTCACGGCAGGCTGACGGCCCGGAACGACCGCCGGAGGCGGACCCCGCACCGGGGTCC
>NZ_JBHWDS010000063.1:0-45936 GCF_042734615.1 Kitasatospora sp. NPDC059646 | reverse complement strand
TCGCCGTCAACAAGGACCCCGAAGCCCCCATCTTCGAACTCGTCGACTACGGCGTCGTCGGAGACCTCTTCACCGTCCTCCCCCAGCTCACCGACGAGGTCAAGGCCCGCAAGGGCTGACCTGTCGTCGCTGGACAGCGGTCCGGCCCCCGGGAGTCCTCCCGGGGGCCGGACCCGTCTCCGCACCGGCCGCGGGTCAGCGGCCGGCCAGGGTGCGGACGAAGCGGTTGGCGTCGACGGTGCCGAGGCCGGACGCCAGGTCGTAGCCCTTGACCGCCTGGTAGCCGGTCACCGCGTCCCACGAGTTGTCGCCCTCGGTGACGTCGGTGATGCCGCTCCACTGCGGGGGCAGCGCGGCCAGCGCGTACAGGCGCGGGTTGAGCTGGCCGAGGCGGTGCCCGGCGAGCTGGTCGGCGAGCGCCACGATGCCCGAGAAGATCGGGGTGGCCTCGCTGGTGCCGCCGGTGAGGTGCCAGCCGACCCGGGTCGGGTCGTAGGACTCGTACGTCCAGGCGGCGCCGTCCACGGCCGCGCTCATCGAGATGTCCGGGGTGCCGCGGTGGTTGCCGGTCACGCCGGCCACGCCCGCCTGGTACCAGGGGCGCTCGAAGACGCCGGAGACGCCGCCGCCGGCCGCGCCGTAGTCGTCGTGCCAGACCTTGTCCGGGGCGGTGCGGCGGCCGTCGTTGTCCAGGGTCAGCTGGGTGCCGCCGACCGAGGTGACCAGCGGGTCGGCGGACGGCCAGGAGTTGACCCGGTACGGGTACAGGTCGGTGCCGTTCTCCATCGCGTCGGTGGCGCCGTTGTCGCCGGACGCGGCGAGCACCGTCACGTCCTTGGCGGCGGCGAACCGGAAGGCGTACCGCAGGCCCTCGACGGACTTGAAGTCGCCCTTGTCGAAGCCCGGGAAGGTGTTCTCGGTCGCGCCGAAGCTCTGCGAGATCACGTCCACGTCGCGGTGCTGCATGATCGCCTTCTCGGCGTCCATCATCTCCGGCAGGCCGGTGACGCCCTCGGTCTCGGCGACGCCGGTCTCCACCAGGACGATGTGCGCGTCCGGGGCGATCGCGTGCGCGTACTCGACGTCGAGGGTGGTCTCGCCCGCCCAGCCGGTGTGCTCCTCGTTGGTCGGGTCGAACGGCGGGACGTCGCCCCACTTGACCACCTCGACCTGGGTGTCCGGGATGCCCCACTGCTTGTCGAACACCTCCAGGTCGTGCTGGATCGTCGGCGAGCCGAAGGAGTCCACGATCACGATGGTGCGGCCCTTGCCCGTGACGCCCTCCCGGTACAGCGGGTTCAGGTCGTAGGCCTGGCGGTACTGCAGCGGCGAGTAGCAGTGGATGCCGATCTGCGCCACGCAGTCCGACGTCGATATCGGCGCGACCCGGCCGACCGCGTCGATGTGCCCGGCCGAGGCGGGGCGCAGGTGGAACGCGGCCGGCAGGCGCAGGTCGGTCGCCGTGCGGGCGGTCGCGGTGGCGCCGGTCAGGGCGGTGGCACCGACGGCGAGCAGCGCGGCGGCCCGCAGCGCGTTGGAGCGTCGGGGACCCGCGGTGGCGGGGTGCATGCCCAAGGAGACTCCTCGAAGAGACGGTTCCCGGCACGACCGGCCGGGCGACCCCCATCCCATCGGCACCGGCGGGGAGCGGCCATAGTCCGAGACGGGCGGTGGGGATGGTTCCGGTCGGCCACCGGATTCGGTAAAGGAACCGGAGTGGTTCGGTAACGCCCCAGCTCAGCACGGTCGCTGACGGGCCGCCAGGGGAGGGTGTCGCGGTGTACTCCGCCCGCCCCGGCTCGTAGAGTCGGGCGGCATGGGACTGCTGACGGCATTGGACGGCGTGTACGGGGACCGCGCGGACGCGGTGGTGGCGGACGGCCGGGCGCTGTCCCGGGAGGAGTTGCTGCGCGCCGCCGGCGCGGTCGCCGAACGGGCCGCCGGCGCACCCGCGTTGGCGGTGCTGGCCCGGCCCGAGCCGGAGACCGTGGCGGCCGTGGTCGGCGGGCTGCTGGCCGGCGTCCCCGTGGTGCCGGTGCCGCCCGACTCCGGGCCGCTGGAGCGCGCGCACATCCTGCGCGACAGCGGGGCCACCCTGCTGGCGGGCACCCGGTTGCCGGAGGACGACGGCGGCCCGGCGGCCCTGCCGGTCCGGCTCACCGACCGCGCCTCCGGCCCCTGGCGGCCCGCCGCCGAGGACCCCGACCGGACGGCGTTCGTGCTGTACACCTCCGGCACCACCGGCGCCCCCAAGGGCGCGCTGATCCCGCGCCGGGCCGTCGCCGCCGGACTCGACGGCCTTGCCGACGCCTGGCAGTGGAGCGCCGACGACGTCCTCGTGCACGGCCTGCCGCTGTTCCACGTGCACGGCCTGGTGCTCGGGGTGCTCGGCGCGCTGCGCACCGGCAGCAGGCTGGTGCACACCGGCCGGCCCACCCCCGCCGGGTACGCCGCCGCCGGCGGCAGCCTGTACTTCGGCGTGCCCACCGTGTGGTCGCGGATCGCCGCCGACACCGACGCCGCCCGCGCCCTCGCCGCCGCCCGGCTGCTGGTGTCCGGCAGCGCCCCGCTGCCCGTCCCGGTCTTCGAACGGCTGCGCGCGCTCACCGGCCAGGCCCCCGCCGAGCGGTACGGCATGACCGAGACGCTGATCACCGTCGCCACCCGGGCCGACGGCGAACGGCGGCCCGGCGCGGTCGGCGTGCCGCTGCCCGGCGTGCGCACCCGCCTGATCGGCGAGGACGGGCAGCCCGCGCCGCACGACGGGGAGAGCGTCGGCGACCTGCAGGTCCAGGGCCCCACCCTGTTCGACGGCTACCTCGGCCGGCCCGACGCCACCGCCGGGTCGTGGACCGCCGACGGCTGGTTCCGCACCGGTGACGTCGCCGTGATCGGCCCCGACGGGTTCCACCGGATCGTCGGGCGCGCCTCCGTCGACCTGATCAAGAGCGGCGGCTACCGGATCGGCGCCGGCGAGGTCGAGGCCGCGCTGCGCGACCACCCGGACGTCGCCGACGCCGCCGTCGTGGGCGCCCCCGACGACGACCTCGGACAGGCTGTGGTCGCCTACGTGGTGGCCCGGCAGCCCGAGCTGACGGGCCCTCAGCTGATCGACTTCGTGGCGGGCCGGCTCTCGGTGCACAAGCGCCCCCGGCGGGTCGTGCTGGTCGACGACCTGCCCCGCAACGCCATGGGCAAGGTGCTGAAGAAGCAGCTGCTCGAACCGGACGCGTAAGCCGCTCCTTTCAGGAGCCCGGGGAGTGGGTACCACAGGGGTGGCGTGGGGGCCGGTGCCCCGCGCTGCCCGGCACACCCGCCGGGCCTGTGCGGAGGGGCAGGGGATGCTGTGATCGTCTGGGTCAATGGGGCATTCGGTGCGGGAAAGACGAGCACCTGCCGGGAGCTGACCGGGCTGCTGCCCGGAAGCGTGCTGTTCGAGCCGGACACCGTCGCGGCGCTGCTGCGCGCGACGCTGCCGGCGGAGCACCTCGCCGGGGTGACGGACCTCCAGGACCTGCCGGCCTGGCGGCGGCTGGTCGCCGAGACCGCCGCCGCGCTGTCCTGCGAGGCGGCCGGCCCCGTCCTGGTCCCGATGACGCTGCTGCGCCAGGAGTACCGCGACGAGATCTTCGGCTCGCTGGCCGGCCGCGGCCTGCCCGTCCACCACGTCGTCCTGGACCCGGTCGAAACGATCCTGCGGGCCAGGATCGCCACCCGCGAGGACGTCCCCGGCGACGCCGACGCCGCCGGCCGGCGGCAGCGCGGCCGGGAGATGCTGCCCGCGTACCTGACCGCCCGCGGCTGGCTGGCCGGCGACGCCCGCATGATCGACAACGGGGTGCTGAGCCCCCGTCAGACCGCGGAGCGGATCGCCGAACTGGTGCGCTGCGGCGCCGCGCGCTGCCCCATCGTGCGCACCGAGGGCGGGGACGGCGACACCGTCGCCGCCGCCGTGCTGCTCTTCGACGACCGCGACCGGGTGCTGCTCGTCGACCCCGCGTACAAGCCGCACTGGGAGTTCCCCGGCGGCGTCGTCGAACGCGGCGAGTCGCCGACCGCCGCCGCCGTCCGCGAGGCCGCCGAGGAACTCGGCCTGCGGCTGCGCCCCGAGGGGCTGCGGCTGCTCGCCGTCGACTGGGAGGCCGGGCAGGGCCGGGGCCGCGGCGGCCTGCGGCTGGTCTACGACGGCGGACGGCTCGGCCCGTCCGAGGTGCTGCGGCTGCGGCTGCCCGCCGGGGAGCTCCGCGACTGGCACTTCGCGACCCTGCGGGAGGCCGCGGACATGCTCCCCGAAGCCCGGATGCGGCGCCTGCTCGCCGCCCTGGAGGCGCGCGGCGAGGGCGAGTTGCGCTACCTGGAGGGCGGCCGCCCGGCGGCCACCGGGGCGGCGCCCGCGCGCTGACGCGCCCGGCTGCCGGCCCGCGCGGCCGTGGCCTGCGAGCATGGGCGCATGCCGTTCACGCTCAGTCATGCCGCGGCCGCGCTGCCCGTGCTGCGCCGGGCCCGCCGGAGGGGCGCGCTGGTGGCGGCCGGGCTGGTCGCCGGGTCGATGGCGCCCGACGTGCCGTTCTTCGCCGAGTCGGTGCTGCCCGGGGCGTACCGGCACGGCGCCCTGACGCACCGCTGGTGGGCCGCCGGGACGGTCGACGTGGCGATCGGCGCGGGGCTGGTGGCCGGCTGGTACGGGATGTGGCGGCGGCCGCTCGCGGCCGCCGTGCCCGGGGCGTGGACCGAGGTGGCGCCGGCCGGCCGGCCCGGCGCGGGCGAACTCGCCCTGACCGCGGCGGCGCTGGCCGCGGGCGCGGCCGGCCACCTGGGGTGGGACGCGTTCACGCACCACGGGCGGGCCGGCGTCCGGGCGCTGCCCATGCTGGAGCGGCGGGTGGCCGGCGTTCCGCTGTACACCGGCCTGCAGTACGGCAGTTCGCTGCTCGGGCTGGCGGCGCTGGCCCGGTACGCCGGGCCGTGGCGGGCGGCGGACCGGCGGGTCGCGGCGCTGCTGGCCGCCGCGGTGCTGGCGGGGGCGGCCGAGCGGGTGCGGCGCGGCGAGCGCGGCGCCGTCGACGAGGCGTGCTTCGGCGGCGGCGCGGGGCTGGCGGTCGGGGCGACGGTGCTGGGTGCGGCGTGGAGCCGGCCCCGGCCGGGCGGATAGTCTCTGCGGCTGCGTCCCGCGCGGTGCGCGGGGGCGTCGGTACGGACGGGGACGGGTGATGGAACAGAAGTTGGCGCTGGTCTCGGAGGCGCGGCGGGCCGTGCTGCGGATGGACGAGACCGAGCGGCCGCGGCTGGTGCTGCTGGCCGTGGGGGGAAGCGTCGTCCGGCTGATGGCGGCGCTCGGGCCGCTGCTCGGGCCGATGCTGCTGCAGGCGTACTACCTGGTGGTGACGGACCGTTCGGTGTACGTGATGAGCGGGCCGCGGAACGCCGGCGGGCCGCGCAAGCTGCTGCACGTGGCGCCGCTCGCCGAGGCGGCCGGGCTGGTCGCCAAGGTCGAGCACGGCACCGGCTGGAACTCGCTGTGGCTGCGGCTGCCCGGGCGCCGGCGGCCGCTGCGGACGAAGGTGTCGTTCCAGTCGCGGGCCGAACTCGACCGGTTCCTGGCGAAGTTCTGAGCGCCCCGGGAGCGTCCTCGGCAGCGGGGCCGCCGCCCGGGCGGGGTGTCCGGGCGGCCGACGCCGGCCGGCTACGCGCCGGGCGCGGGCAGGTACCCGTGGTCGGAGAGGTGGGCGCCGATCATGCGGTACACGGCCGGGTCGTCCGGGGTGAGGGCGGCGAGGCCGTCGACGTAGCGGTTGTACATGCAGAACGCGGACGCGATCAGCACGGTGTCGTGGATGGTGTCGTCGTCCGCGCCGAGGGCCCGCGCGGCGGCGATGTCCTGCTCGGTGACGGACAGTCCGCTCTCGGCGACCTTGCCGGCGATCTCCAGCAGCGCCCGCATCAGGTCGGAGACGGGGGCGGTCGCCAGGTCGGTCTGGACGGCCTCGACCAGGTCGAAGCCGCCGTCGAGGCGGTGCGCGGCGGTGGCGCCGTGCGCGGCCGCGCAGTAGCGGGTGCAGTTGAGGGAGGAGACGTAGGCGGCGATCAGTTCGCGTTCGCCGACGGACAGCGGGGATTCGCCGCGCAGGAGTTGTTCGGCGAGTTCGCTCAGCCGGAGGCCGGACGCGGGGTTGAAGGCGAGCAGGCCCCGGATTCCGGGGTGGGGTGCGGGGAGCGCGATGTGCGGCATGCCCATTACTGAACCGGTTCGGGACGCCCTTGGCAAGGCCTTGACCTGCGGTTGTGCCGTCACAGCCGGTAGGCGGCGGGCCGGTTCGCGGAGCACCGGCGCACGGCGGAGGGCGCAGGTTCGCGGAGTGCCGCCCGGCGGGGGCGGGTCCTGGCTGTCGGCGGGGGCGGGGAGATTAGGATGGGCGACCGTGACTGACACCGGTAGCACTCAGGACCTGGACCCCGTCGAGCCGGTCGCGGCCCCTGCCGACGACACCGGTGACGGGGCGTCGGAAGCGGCCCCGGACGGGGCGTCGGCGGAACGCGCGGGGACGGCCGACGCCCCGGCCGGCGACGTCGACGCGGACGCCGAGGCCGACGCCGAGCGGTCCGCGCTGCTCGACGGGGTGTGGGACGTGGTCGTGGTCGGCGCCGGACCGGCCGGGGCCTCCGCGGCGTACGCCGCGGCCGGCCGGGGCCGGCGGGTGCTGCTGCTCGACAAGGCCGAGCACCCCCGCTACAAGACCTGCGGCGGCGGCATCATCGGCCCGTCCCGCGACTCGCTGCCGGCGGACTTCAAACTCCCGCTCCAGGACCGGATTTCGGCCGTCACCTTCGCGCTGAACGGCAAGTGGACGCGCACCCGGCGCTCGAAGCGGATGCTGTTCGGCGTGGTCAACCGGGACGAGTTCGACCTGCGCCTGGTGCAGGCCGCCGAGCAGGCCGGCGCGGTGCTGGTCACCGGCGTCACCGCGACCGGCGTCGAGCAGCAGGGCGGCGACAGCCGCACCGTGTTCGTGACGCTGGCCGGCGGCGGGCGGGTCGAGGCGCGGGCCGTGGTCGGGGCGGACGGCTCCGCGAGCCGGATCGGCCGTCACGTCGGCGTCTCCTTCGACCAGATCGACCTGGGCCTGGAGGCGGAGATCCCCGTCCCCGAGGCCGTGTCCCGCGAGTGGGCGGGCCGGATCCACCTGGACTGGGGGCCGCTGCCCGGCTCGTACGGGTGGGTGTTCCCGAAGACCGACTCCGGGACGCTGACGGTCGGCGTCATCTCGGCGCGCGGGCAGGGCGAACTGACGAAGCAGTACCTGGCGGACTACATCCGGCGGCTCGGGCTCTCCGGGTTCACGCCGCTGGTCGAGTCCGGCCACCTGACGCGCTGCCGGGCCGAGGACTCGCCGCTGTCGCGCGGCCGGGTGCTGGTCGCCGGCGACGCGGCCGGACTGCTGGAGCCGTGGACCCGCGAGGGCATCTCGTACGCCCTGCGGTCGGGCCGGCTGGCCGGCGAGTGGGCGGTGCAGGTCGCCGAGGCGTCGGGTGCGGCGGACGTGCGGCGGCAGGCGCTGAACTACTCCTTCGCCATCAAGGCGGGCCTGGGCGTCGAGATGCGGGCCGGCAAGATCATGCTCGCCTCGTTCGAGAAGCGCCCGCACCTGTTCCACGCGGCGGTCTCGCTGGTCACCCCCGCGTGGCGGGCCTTCGCCCGCACCACGCAGGGCCACACGACCTTCGCGCAGATCATGCGCGACCACCGCGCGGCCCGGAAGCTGGCGTCGGTCGCCGGCCGCTGACCGCGCGGGCCGCGGCGCGCACGCACGGACCCGCCCGGGGAGGGAGCTCCCTCCCCGGGCGGGTCCGTTGTCGTGCGGGGCGCGGGGGTTGGGCTTCGGGGGGCTCCCCGCGCCCCTGACGGGGGGTTACTTCAGGCCGGTGTCCAGGGCGTTCATCAGGGTGCCGGTCGGGGTGTCGCCGGACATCTCCCAGACCATGGCGCCCAGCAGGTTCTTGGACTTCAGCCAGGCGGTCTTCTGGGCGATGGACCAGGCGTCGTCGAAGGTCCACCACTGGCCGCCGTTGCCGGTGTAGCCGTACGTGGAGACCGAGACCGGGTCGTGGTAGACGGTCAGGTTCGGCACCGAGGTGATCAGGTTGTGGTAGCCGCGCGTCCCGGCCTCCTCGGCGAACTGGCCGGGTGCGGCGCCGCCCGCGGCCTGCCAGGCGCCGTGGGCGCCGCCGTCGGTGACGTTCTGCCAGCCGCGGCCGTAGAACGGGAAGCCGATGGTGAGCTTGCGCGGGTTGACCCCGGCGTCGAGGTAGGTGCTGACGGCGTTCTCGATCGAGAAGTGGAACGGGTACGGGTCGGCGGGGTCGGTGCGGAGGTTGGCCTGCTGGCCGGTGCGGTTCGGCTCCCAGGAGTTGTCGCTGCCGGAGCCGTGGAAGTCGTAGCCCTGGACGTTGGCGATGTCGAGGTACTGGAAGATCTGCGAGAGGTCCCAGCCCTGGGCGATCTTGGCGGGGTCGGCGGGGGTGAAGGCGGTGAGCAGCTTGTGCGGGCCGCCGAGGGCGTCGAGCTGGCGGCGGAACTCGGCGAGCAGGAGCGTCAGGTTGGCCTTGTCGGCGGTGGACCAGTGGTTGCCGGGGTGGCCGTCGGCGGAGCCGGGCCACTCCCAGTCGAGGTCGATGCCGTCGAAGATGCCGGCGCCGGTGCCGGGGCCGCCCGCGCCGTTGTAGGAGGGCAGGTTGCCCTTGATCCAGATGTCGATGCAGGAGGAGACGAGCTTCTTGCGGGAGGCGTCGGTGGCGGCCGCGTCGGAGAAGTACTTGGAGTAGGTCCAGCCGCCGAGCGAGACCACGACCTTGAGGTTCGGGTACTTGGCCTTGAGCTTCTTGAGCTGGTTGAGGTTGCCGCGCAGCGGCGACCAGCCGTCGTCGGCGACGCCGTCCACGGACTGGGCGGCGCTCATCGGGCGGGCGTAGTCGGCGTCCGCGTCGCCCGCGCCGGTGCCCTGGTCGGGGTCCTGCGGGTTGGCGGTGGTGCCCTTGGTGACGCCGGCCAGGCAGGTCAGGTTGACCGGGTCGATGTTCTCGAAGGCGTAGTTGATGACGTCGAGCTTGGCGGCGCTGCCGGAGGTGTCGAGGTTCTTGACGAAGTACTGGCGGCCGTAGATGCCCCACTGCACGAAGTAGCCGACCCGGGAGTACTTGCCGGGTCCGGCGAGGTCGCCGGTGCTGACGGTGAGGGCGTTGGAGGCGGGGGAGTCGTTGTCGGCGGCGTCCCGGGCCTTGACGGTGAAGGTGTACGGGGTGGCGGGGGAGAGCTGCCCGACGGTGGCGGCGGTGCCGGTGACGGTCTGTACGAGGGCGCCGCCCCGGTAGACGTCGTACGCGGCGACCCGCTTGTTGTCGGTGGCGGCATCCCAGGCCAGGGCGACGCTGGTGGAGGTGACGCCGGTGGAGCGCAGGTTGCCGGGCGCGGTGGGCGGGACGGTGTCGGTGGCCGGGTCGACGGTGGAGAGGAACACCGGCGGGCTGAGCGGGCCGGTGTTGCCGCGGGTGTCCTTGGCGCGGACGTTCAGGGTGTAGGTGGTGGCCGGGGCGAGGCCGGTGAGCGTGGTGGACAGGCCGGTGGCGGAGCCGAGGACCGTCGAGCCGTTGAGGACGTCGTAGGAGGCGACCGGGAAGTCGCCCCGGGCGGCGGCCGTCCAGCTCAGCGCGAGGGTGTGCGCGGTGGCGTCGACCAGCGCGGGGGCGCCGGGCGCGGTCGGCGGGACGTCCGGGGTGCCGTCGCACTTGTCGCCGTTGACGCGGCAGTTGAGCGGTGCGGCGATCGGGCCGTTGCCGATGAACCAGAAGCTGTACGGCTCGGTGGAGCCGTTCGGCTGCACGGTCGCGTTGTAGTAGGCGTTGGTGGCGACCACGTGGCTGCCGGTGGTGGTGGCGGTGCCGTTGTAGCTGCCGGTCATGGTGACGCCGGACGGCAGGTCGAACTCCAGCGTCCACCCGGTGACGGCGGTGGCGTTCGGGTTCTTGACCACGAACGTGCCCTTCCACCAGGACCCGTAGTTGTCGCTGGTGAAGGTGGCGGTGAGCTTGGCCGCGGCGTGCGCGGGGGTGGCGGCGAGCAGGGCGATCGGCAGTGCGAGTGCGGCGAGCAGGGCCAGCAGGCGGGCCCTGAGCCATTGCCTGGAGCGGACGTGCATCGGTACTCCCTGTCTGGTGTGGGGGATTCCGTACAGGGGTGCCTGGAGCCGGCAAGAGGAGGGTAAGTGGACTGGACCAACTCGTCAACAGGTCTATACCGGACGGGGGTTGACGTCGCGGGGCGGGCATGATCCAGGACTGTCGGCGGCGGCTGGCAGGATGCCCGGCATGGGACTCGATGTGGTGGTGGGCGCGCTGATCGGCGCCGAGGAGGACACGGCGGACTGGTTCCGCGCCGAGTGCGCGACGATCCGCGCGGTGCTGGAGCGCGAGGGCCTGCCGACCTGGCAGGAGCCGGTGCAGGGGCAGCAGTTCGGCGAACGGGTGTGGGGCTACTCGGGGCTGCACACGCTGCGCCGCCTCGCCGCCCACCTGGCCGCGCACGGGCGGCTGCCCGAGCCGCTGGCGGACGGCGAACGGGCCTCCGAGGACCCGCAGTTGCGGAGCGCGTACGTCGACGTGCCGGACGACCCGCCGGGCCCGTTCGACCACCTGATCCACCACTCGGACTGCGAGGGCTACTACGTGCCGGTGGACTTCGGGCCGGTGCTGGTCGACGAGGAGCTGTCGGGCGGCGCGCTCGGCTCCTCGATGCGCCTGCTGGCCGAGCTGCGGGCGCTGGCCGAGGCGCTCGGTCTGCCGGAGGGGCTGGACCCGGACGGCCCGGAGGTCGAGGAGGCGCTCGACGGGACCGGCACGGGGTCGGCGCCCTGGCAGCGGTACGGCACCGAGTCGTTCATCTGCCTCCAGCTGATGCGGGCGGCCCGGCACTCGGTGGAGACCGGCGCGGTCATGGCGTTCTGCTGACGCCGCGTCAGGGGCCGAGCAGCTGCTCGGCGAGCGGGCTGCGGGCGTACAGCACCAGGCGGCCGTGCCGGGCGCGGGTGACCAGGCGGGTGGCGTGCAGCACCGACAGGTGCTGGCTGACGGCGCCCGCGGTGACGCCCAGCCGGCGGGCCAGCTCGGTGGTGGCGGTGGGCTCCCGGAGCAGCGCGAGCAGGCGGGCCTTGGGCGCGCCGAGCAGCTGCTCCAGGGCCTGCGGCGCGGGCGGCGGGTCGGCCGGCCCGTTCAGGTTGCCCTGGCCGCGCGCCACGTAGCTGATCGACGGGGTGCGGTCCGGGCCGATCGCGGTGATCGCGCCGCGCGCGAAGCAGGTCGGCAGCAGGGCCAGTCCGCGCCGGTCGACCGCGATGTCCAGGTCGCCCTCGCCCCAGTTCCGTTCGATCGTCAGCACCCCGTCCGACCAGCTGAGGCGGTGGTCGAGGTCGGCGAACAGCCCGGCCGCGCCGCGTTCGGCCAGCACCCGGGAGCGGTGCACGATGTCCGCGTGCAGCACCGAGCGGGCGCGCGGCCACCAGGCGGGCTCCAGCACCCGCGTCCAGTACTGCTCCAGGGCGTCCGCGATCCGCCGCACCAGCTCCGCGGGCCGGTCGTCGAAGGCCGCCAGCAGCGGGGGGACCGCCCGGTCGTGCGGGAGGAAGGTCACCTCCAACTCGCGCCGCAGCCGGGCCGGTTCGAAGGCGCGGACGACGGCCAGCTCGGCCCGGAAGTCCGGGAAGGGAATGCTCGGACGGGGCGTCAGGAAGTCCGGCACGTACTTGTTGGATGCCACCAGGGCGCGCAGCAGCGGCGCGGCCGGCAGCGCCTCGAACGCCGGGCGCATCGCCTCGAACGCGGCGCCGTGCGGGTACTGGCCGGGGTGGGTCCACATCCGCAGGCTCAGCACCGTCTCCTGCAGCGGCGAGCAGGCGAAGGAGGTGGCGGCCAGATCGGCCAGGCCCAGCCGGAACCGCAGCACCATGGTGTTCCCCCTGATCGGGCCGGTGGATTCAGGCCCGGGCTAAATCAATACCACGTTCGTTCCGCACCCGGTCTGATCGGGTCATGACCGCCACTGAACTCGCGGCCGACGAGGCCGCGTCGCCCAGCCATGCCCCGGGCCGGTTCGCCCGGCTGCTGCCCCAGGACCCGGCGCTGCGCCGGCTCTCCGTGATCACCCTGGTCAACACGGTCGGCAACGGCCTGACGATGACCCTGTCGGTGCTGTTCTTCACCCGCATCCTGGGCTTCGGGGTGGCGCAGGTCGGCGTGGTGCTCACCGTCGCGGGGGCGGTCGGGCTGGCGGCGGGCGTGCCGGCCGGCTGGCTGTCCGACCGGTACGGGCCGAAGCCGGTGCTGGTGGTGCTGCTGGTGGTCCAGGGGCTGTGCGCGGTCGGGTACGTGCTGGTGCACGACCTGGCGGCGTTCGCGGTGCTGGCCTGCCTGCTGGCCGCCGCCGACCGGGGCGGATCGGCGGTGCGCGGCGCGCTGTTCGCCGAGGTGCTGCCGGCGGACGGCCGGGTGGCGGGCAGGGCGTACCTGCGCTCGGTCACCAACATCGGCCTCGGGGTGGGCACCGTCGCCGCCGCCGTGGTGCTGCAACTCGACACCCGGGGCGCGTACCTGACGGCGCTGCTGTTCGACGGCGCCACCTACGGGGTGATCGCCGTGATGTACCTGGCGCTGGTGCACGTCCCGCCGCGCACCGCCGAGCAGGCGGCGAAGGCGAAGGCCGAGGGCGGCCTGCCGGCCGTCCTGCGGGACGGGCGCTACCTGGCGATGACCGGCCTGAACGCGGTGATCACGCTGCAGTTCGTGATGATCGAGGTCGGGGTGCCGCTGTGGGTGGTGCGGGAGACCGACGCGCCGCGCTGGATGGCGGCCGGCGGACTGCTGGTCAACACCGCGCTGGTGATCGTGCTCCAGGTGCGGGCCACCCGGGGCACCGAGGAGGTCGGCGCGGCAGCCCGGATCTTCCGCCGGGGCGCGCTGCTGGTGGCCGGCTCCTGCGCGGTGCTGGCGCTGGCCGCGGGCCTGCCCGGCTGGGCGGCGGCCCTGGTGATCGCCGCCGGCGTCGGACTCCAGGCGCTCGGCGAGGTGTACAGCCAGGCCGGCGCGTGGGCGCTGGGCTACGACCTGGCGAAGGAGCACGCGCACGGCGCCTACCAGGGCGTCTTCAACACCGGCATGTCGGGCGCACTGATGTTCGGCCCGGTGCTGATCACCTCGGTGGTGGTCGCCCACGGGACGGCCGGCTGGCTGCTGCTGGCCGCGCTGTTCGCCGCGGCGGGCTGCGGGATGACGCTGCTGGTGCGGGACCGGGGCTGAGCGGCGCGGCGGCGCGGGTGACGGTCCGTCACCCGCGCCGTGCGGTCGGTTCGTTCGGCGGTGCGCGGGCGTCAGCAGCTCAGGTTCGAGCCGGTCGGGACGCCGAGGATCGCCGCGAAGCCGGTGTAGGCGTTGATCCGGCTCTGCACCTGGGCGGGGTTGCCGCCGTTGCACTCCAGGGCGCCGTTGATGGAGCGGATGGTCTCGCCGAAGCCCTTGCCGTTGACCATCGCGTTGTGCGCGGTCATGGTGCCCGGGCCGTTCTGCGTCATCCAGTACCAGATGCCGGTCTTCCAGGCCACGGCCGCGTCGGTCTGCACCAGGTTCGGGTTGTTCAGCAGGTCGATGCCGAGGGCGTCGCCGGCCGCCTTGTAGTTGAAGTTCCAGCTGAGCTGGATCGGGCCGCGCCCGTAGTAGGCGGCCTGGCCGGCCGGGCAGCCGTACGGCTGGGTGGTGTCGCAGTAGTGCGGGTAGTTGGCGGTGTTCTGCTCGACGACGTAGACCAGGCCGCCGGTCTCGTGGCTGATGTTGGCGAGGAACGCCGCCGCCTCCTGCTTCCGCACCGTGTCGGAGCCGGTGCCGGCGAACGCCGGGTAGGCGTTCAGCGCCGCGACCAGGCCGCTGTACGTGTAGAACGGGTTCCGGCTCGGGAACATCTGGTTGAACTGCGCCTCGGAGACCACGAATCCGCCCGGGTTGGGGGTGGTGGAGCTCGGGCTGGGCGACGGCTGGTCGTCGGCGCAGTTGGACGGGCTCCAGTACCAGGTGGAGACCGTCGGGTCGTAGCCCGGGTTGTCATGGGTGGCGACGTAGAACTTGCCGTTCGGCACGTACTTGACGACCGTGCCGGTGGCGTACTGGGTGCCGGCCACCCAGATCTGGAAGGCGCAGACCGTCCCGGTGGGGGTCTGGCTCGGGCTCGGCGTGGTGCCGCCGCCGGTGCCGCAGGCGCCCTGGTCGGCCCAGACGCCGCTGCCGCCGGTGCTCGGGGTCTCGCCCTGGGTCCACCACTTGGCGTTCCAGTTGTGGCCGTTGTACGAGGCGGTCATGCCGCCGGTGTACACCTGCGAGGCCGCGTACGGGGCGGCGCAGGCGGTGGCGGCGGTCGACGAGCCCGGCACCAGGACGGCCAGTCCGGTGGCGGCCAGCGCCCCGGCCAGCAGGGCGGCGACCCGGCCGCGGCGGGAGGCGGAACGGCGGTGGGGGTGCGAACGGCGGTGGGAGAGCGTGCGGTTGGGGGACATCGGCCACTCCTTGTGGGGGGAACGAGCGGTGTCCATGCACTCAAGCGAGGTTGGCCGTTAACTGTCAATAGGTCTAGACCTTAAGAGGATTGAGGACGTGTACGACGTGTCGGGTACTGGCCAGTGGGCCCGGTGACGTGCCAGGGTGCAGGCGGAGACCGTCCGACCCACCCTCAGCCGGAAGGCAGGCCACCCCAGATGACCAGCGAAGCGCCCCTCCTGCGCCGCAGCACCGCCGACGCCGTCACCACCCTGGAGCTCGACTCCCCGCACAACCGCAACGCCCTCTCCACCCGGCTGATGGCCGAGCTCACCCGCGCGCTGGCCGACGCCGCCGCCGACCCGGAGGTCCGCGCGATCGTCCTCGGCCACACCGGCCGCGTCTTCTGCGCCGGCGCCGACCTGTCCGAGGCCACCGGCGACGACCCGACCGTCGGACCGCGCGGCCTGGTCGCCCTGCAGCGCGCCCTCGTCGACTGCCCCAAGCCCGTCATCGCCCGCCTCGACGGCCACGTCCGGGCCGGCGGGCTCGGCCTGGTCGGCGCGTGCGACCTGGCCGTCGCCGGACCCGACTGCACCTTCGCGTTCACCGAGGCCCGCCTCGGCCTCGCCCCCGCCGTCATCTCGCTGCCGCTGCGCCCCAAGCTGGAGCCGCGCGCCGCCGCCCGCTACTACCTCACCGGCGAGACCTTCGACTCCGCCGAGGCCGCCCGGATCGGCCTGGTCACCGAGGCCGCGGACGACACCGGCGCCGCGCTGAAGACCGTCCTGGACGCGCTGCGGCTGTGCTCGCCGCAGGGCCTGGCCGAATCCAAGCACCTGGCCAACGCCGCCGTCCGGGAGTCCTTCGACCGGCACACCGAGGAACTGGTCGCCCAGTCCGCGCGGCTGTTCGGCTCCGAGGAGGCGCAGGAGGGCATGCGCGCGTTCCTGGAGAAGCGGCCGGCCCGCTGGGTGCGCTGACCCCGCCGTCCGCCGGAAGTTACCGGCCGGTGTGAGTTTGGTCCCGTTGCCCGCCGCGGGAGCGCACCGGCCGATACGGTGAGCGCATGTCGATCGTCCGTACGCTGCTGGGATCCGTCCGCGAGAGGTCGCGGCGGGCCGCCGGGCGGGCGGTGCACCGCGGTTGGCGGTGGGTGCAGGACGCCGGCGCCGTCAGCAACCGCAACCCCGGGCCGTACCGGTTCGGGGAGCTCGGCGACGGCACCAAGCTCGCGTTCCCGCTCGGCACGGTGTTCAACGAGCAGTGGATCACCATCGGCCCGTTCTCCATCATCGGCGAGCGCGTCACCATCTCGGCGGGCTTCCTGCCCGGCCTCGACCTCGGTCCCGAGCCGATCGTCCGGATCGGCGGCGGCTGCGTGATCGGCCGCGGCAGCCACATCGTCGGCCACCAGCGGATCGTCCTCGGCGACGACGTGTGGACCGGCCCGAACGTCTACATCACCGACCAGGCCCACGAGTACCGCGACACCGAACTGCCCATCGGCAAGCAGTGGCCGCGCAACGAGCCGGTCTCGATCGGCGCCGGCTCGTGGATCGGCACCGGCGCGGTGATCCTCCCCGGCGCCCGGCTCGGCCGCAACGTCGTGGTCGCCGCCAACTCCGTGGTCTCCGGCGAGGTCCCCGACCACGCGGTGGTGGCCGGCGCACCCGCCCGCCAGGTCCGCACCTGGAACCCCGAGGACGGCTGGCAGCCGCCGATCCGCCACGAGGCGCCCCGGCCCGTCCCCGACGGCGTCACCGCGGAACAGCTGCGCGCCCTGGTCGGCTGGGACCTCCGCCTGCCCGGCGAGAGCACCCCCGAGGGGTGACCCGCCGGACGGGTGCCGGCCGGGCGGACACCCGGCCGGCGACGGCGAACTGACGGCCGCTCGGGTCACGGGGAGCCGTTCCGGGCGAACGGCGGGCGGGCGGGCGGGCGGAGCCGGCACCGGGTGCGACGACTGTCACAGCTGGGCAACACCGGCAACCGGGCGGGCCGGACCGGCGTGGTGAGGGCTGTCGAGCGGGGCAGGACGCCCCCTCGTGGATCTCGGGAACCGGCCGGGTCGAGCCGCGGGGGCGTCGACCGGAGCCGACCGGGGATCCGTGCCAACCGCTTCGAGCCCACCTGGAACCGACCATGCGTCTCATCCGTGTCACCGTCGCCGCACTGACGGCTGCCTCCGCGCTCGCGCTCACCGCCTGCGACCCGGACGCCGCCGCCGGCGGCAGCGCCGCGCCCGCCCCGTCCTCTCCCGCCGCGACCGGCTCGGCCCCGGCGGCGGGCAGCAACAGCCCCAAGCCGTCCGCCAGTTCGGGGAAGTCCGCCGAGGCCGGCGGGAAGCCGTCCAAGCCCGCCGCCGACTGCACCGCGAATGCCGCCCAGGTCGGCACCGTGGTGGAGGCCACCGAGAACGGCTACCTGACCCACATCTGGTTCCGCGCCAGGCCGACCAGGTTCGTCTGCGGCCCCGACGTGCCCAACGACGGCTACTTCGAGGCCGTCGGCGAGCCCAAGGTGTACGACGTCGGCAACAGCACCAAGACCCTGCTGCTGGACGAGAACCTCAAGGCCAAGGAGGTCGACGTCTTCGTCTTCATGAAGGCCCAGGAGGCGTGCATCCAGCACAAGCAGCCCGCCGCGCCGTACCGCTGCTTCGGCAACCAGTACGCCGTCAAGCTCGACTCCAAGGGCGCCCTGCTCAGCGTCACCCAGCTGTACCGCCCCTGACGGGGCATCACCGCCCGAACGGCGGTCCGGACGCCGTGGGGGCGACCGGACCGCCGTTCGGCGTCCCCGGGCGACGGGACGTCAGGCCGCCCGGCCCCGGTCCACGGCGACGGCCAGCAGGCCCGCCAGGGCCGCCGCCGCGGCGACGGTGAGCAGCGCGGCCGGCAGCGAGAGGGCGTCGGCGAGGAAGCCGATCACCGGAGGGCCGACCAGCATGCCCGCGTAGCCGAGGGTGGAGGCCGTCGCCACGCCCTGCGGGCCGGCCGCCGCGCCCGCCCGGGCGACGGCGAGCGGGAAGACGTTGGCCAGGCCGAGGCCGACCAGCACGAAGCCGGCCAGCACGGCGGGGACCGACGGGGCCAGCGCGGCGGTGGCCATGCCCGCGCAGGCGGCCAGGCCGCCGAACAGCATCAGCCGGGTCTGGCCGAGGCGTTCGGAGAGCCAGGTGCCGGACAGCCGGCCGGCCGTCATCGCGAAGGCGAACGCCGCGTACCCGGCGGCGGCCACCGGGGCGCTCGCGTGCACGTCGTCCGTCAGGTGCAGGGTCGCCCAGTCGGCGAGCGCGCCCTCGCCGTACGCGGTGCACAGCGCGACCAGGCCGAGCAGCACCACCAGCAGGCCCGCCGAGCGGCCCGCAGGGGCCCGCCCCGCAGCGGGGTCGACGGCCGGGGGGCGGACGGCGGGGGCGCGCAGCAGGGCGGCGCCGGCGGCGAGGGTGACGGCCAGTCCGAGGCCGGCGGCCAGGGCCAGCGCCCGGGCGGCGTCGATGCGAGCGGCGAGCAGGCCGCCGACCGCCGCGCCGAGCAGGCCGCCGAGGCTGTAGCCGGCGTGGAAGCTCGGCATGACGGGCCGTCGGAGTTCGGCGACCAGGTCGACGGCGGCGCTGTTCATCGCCACGTTGGCCGCGCCGTAGCCGGCGCCGAACAGCAGCAGCACGGCGCCGAGGCCGAGCACCGAGCGGGTGTGCGCGGGCAGCGCCACGGCGAGCGAGAGGACGCCGACGGAGACGACGGTGACCCGGCGGGAGCCGAAGCGCAGGCAGAGCCGGCCGATCAGGGCCATGGTGGCGACCGCGCCGGCCGAGATGCACAGCAGGGCCAGGCCCAGGGCGCTGTGCGAGGCGGCGACCTGGGCGCGGACATCCGGGATGCGGACCACCCAGGAGGCGAACAGGAAGCCGTCGACGGCGAAGAAGGCGGTGAGGGCGAGGCGTGCCGCCGACCAGGAGGAGCTGCGGCCGGACGGGGCGGTGGAGGAGGGGCGGGCTTCTGTTTTGTTCAGTAGCGGCACAAAGTCAGAATAGGGGAGTGCCGCACACGCCTTCAACCCCGAACCGGAGCCCCGCCGTGAGCACCCCGCGCCGCGCCGCCCCCGACCGCGGCCGCACCCTGCTCGGACCGGCGCTGCGCCTGATCCACACGGGCCGGGCCCCCACCCGGTCCGCGCTCACCGGCGCCCTCGACGTCACCCGCGCCACCGCCGGCGCCGTCACCGCCGAACTCGAGGCGCTCGGCCTGATCAGCGTCGACTCCCGCCCGGCCGGCGGCGGCCGGGGCCGCCCCTCGCACCGCCTCACCCTCGCCGACCCCGGCCCCGCCGTGCTCGCGGCCCAGCTGCACGCCGACGGCGTCTCCGCCGCGCTCGCCGGACTCGGCGGCCGGCTGCACGACACCGTCCACCTGCCGCTGCCCGCCGACACCGCGCCCGAGCGCCTGCTCGCCGCGGTCGCCGAGGCCGGCGCCGGCCTCGCCCGGGCGGGCCGCCGCCGGATCCTCGGCTTCGCGCTCGCCCTGCCCAACCCCGTCACCGAACCCGACGGCACCGCACTCGCCGCCCTGCACTTCGACTGGCCGTCCGGCACCCCCGTCGCCGAGCTGTTCGCCGCGCAAGTGGCCGGCGCGGACCTCGGGCCGCGCGCCCGCGGCGTGCTCCCGACCGCCGTCGCCAACGACGCCAACCTGGCCGCGCTCGCCGAACACCGGCACGGCGCCGGCCGCGACGCCCGCCACCTGCTGCTGGTCACCTCCGGACACCGCGGCGTCGGCGGCGCCCTGGTCGTCGACGGCCGCCTGCACACCGGGAGTTCGGGCCTCGCCCTGGAGGTCGGCCACCTCACCGTCGACCCGCTCGGCCGGCCCTGCGCCTGCGGCAACCGCGGCTGCCTGAACGCCGAGACCGACCCCGAGGCGCTGTTCGCCGCCGCGAAGCGGCGCCCCGACCCCGGCCGGCCGCTGCTCCCGCAGGCCCGCGAACTGGCCCGCGACCCGGAGGCCGCCGACGCCGTCGAGCACGTCGTCGACCGCCTCGGCCAGGGTCTCGCCGGGCTGGTCAACATCCTCAACCCGGACCGGATCGTGCTCAGCGGCCTGCACCTCGACCTGCTGGCCGCCGCCCCCGACCGGCTCGCCGCCGTCGTCGCCGAACGCTGCCTGTGGGGCCGCAGCGGACGCGTCCCGATCGTCCCCGCGCAGGTCGTGCACGCCGGACTGGTCGGGGCGGCCGAACTCGCCTGGGAGCCCTGCCTGGAGGACCCGCAGGCCGCCGTCGCGCCGTGAAACGCGAACGGCGCGGGCCGACGGAACGTCGACCCGCGCCGGGCGGCGCACTACTGGCGGTGCGTCACTTGCCGAAGCGGAGCTTCCACGGAGCGACCGCCGACTCCAGCTGCACGCCCAGGCTCATCTTCGACATGCCCTCGACGCGCTCCTCGAAGCGGATCGGCACCTCGGCGATCCGCATGCCGTGCTTGACCACGCGGTAGTTCATCTCGACCTGGAACGAGTAGCCGTTGGAACGCACCGACTGCAGGTCGACCTTGCGCAGCGCCTGCGCCTCCCAGGCCTTGAAGCCCGCGGTGGCGTCCTTGACCTTCAGGCGCAGGATCGCGTTGACGTAGAAGTTCGCCCACGCCGACAGCGCCTTGCGGTGCCACGGCCACTCGGACGCGGTCGAGCCGCCCGGCACGTAGCGCGAGCCGAGCACCACCGAGGCGTCGGTCGTGGTGAGCTTCTCCACCATCGCCGGGATCGCGGTGTGCGGGTGCGAGAGGTCGGCGTCCATCTGGACGACGATGTCGGCGCCGTTCTCCAGCGCCTGCGTCATGCCCGCGATGTAGGCCCGGCCCAGGCCGTCCTTGTCGGTGCGGTGCAGCACGGTGAGCGTGCCGCCCGACTCGGCGCCGAGCTTGTCCGCGACGTCGCCCGTGCCGTCGGGGGAGTTGTCGTCCACCACCAGTACGTGCAGGTTCGGCATGCCGAGCTCGCCCAGCCGGCCAACGAGGATCGGGAGGTTCTCCCGCTCGTTGTACGTCGGAACAACCACAACAACCTTCGGGTGGGCCTCAGCCATGTTTCTTCTGTCCTCGATACGGTTATGAGAGCCGGATGCGGCAGTCTAGCGTTGATCCCCGCACGTACGTTCCGGGGGTCCGCCTACGCCCCGCGCGCGGGAATGGCGGCGGTCCGCGGTCCGTTGCCCCGGCATGACCGACAACACACCGGCCGACCCCGCCGAACCGCTGCGCTACGCCGCCTTCACCGCCGACCCCGCCGGCGGCAACCCGGCGGGCGTGGTGCTGGACGCCACCGCGCTGAGCGCCGAGCAGCAACTCGCCGTCGCGGCCCGGCTCGGCTACTCCGAGACCGCCTTCCTCGGCCCGGTGCCGGGCCGGCCGCGGGCCCGCACCGTCCGCTACTTCAGCCCGCTCGCCGAGGTGCCGTTCTGCGGCCACGCCACCATCGCCGCCGCCGTCGCGCTCGGCGAGGCGATCGGCCCCGGCGAGCTGCTGTTCGAGACCAAGGCCGGGCCGGTTCCGGTCACCGTGGAGCGCGACGCGGCCGGAGAGTTCACGGCCACGTTGACGAGTGTTCCGCCGCACGTCGAAGCCGTCGCCGACGAGGACCTCGCCGAGGCGCTCGACGCGCTCGGCTGGAAGGCCGGGGAGCTCGACCCGCGGCTGCCGCCGGTGATCGCCTACGCCGGCGCCCGGCACCTGGTGCTCGCCGCCGCGACCCGGGCGCGCCTCGCCGACCTCGACTACCGCTTCGACGCGCTCGCCGCCCTGATGCGCCGTCTGGACCTGGTGACCCTCCAACTGGTCTGGGAGCAGGACGGGTCCACCTTCCACGTCCGCGACCCGTTCCCGGTCGGCGGCGTCGTCGAGGACCCGGCCACCGGCGCGGCCGCCGCCGCGTTCGGCGCCTACCTGCGGCAGCTGCGGGGCCTGGAGACCGCCCGCCTGACGCTGCACCAGGGCGAGGACCTCGGCCGGCCCGGCCTGCTCACCGTCGACCTGACCGCCGGCGACCCCCGGGTCCGCGTCACCGGCCGGGCCGTGCGCATCCCCTGACGGGCCGGCGGGCCTACGACCGGCCCGCGTCCGGGCGGGCGCGGGCCAGGTCGAGCAGCGGCGGGCCGTACTCGGGGTGCGCGAGGGCGTGCGCGAACTGCGCCACCAGGTAGGCCTGCGGGTTGCCGGTGTCGTACCAGTGGCCCTCGATGACCTGCCCGTAGACGGCGCGGCGGGCCGCGTACGCGTTCAGCGCGTCGGTCAGGTACAGCTCGCCGACCGGGTTCGCCCGGAACCGCCGGTGCTGCTCGCGCAGTTCGTCCACCACGCCGGGCGTCAGCACGTAGCCGCCGATCGCCGCGTAGTGCGACGGGGCGGCCGCCGGATCGGGCTTCTCCACCAGGCCGGTGATCCGCAGCGCGCCGTCCCCCAGGTCCTCCTTGACCACCGGGACGCCGTAGCGGTGCGACTGCGCCGGGTCCATCGGCATCAGCGCGAGCACCGGCGCGCCGGTCCGCTCGTGCGCCGTGATCAACTGGCGTGCCCGCGGCACCTCCGCCACGAACACGTCGTCGGGCCACAGGACCAGGAACGGCTCGTCGCCGAAGTCCCGGGCCGCGTTCAGCACCGGCGTCCCGTTGCCGTACGGGCCGTGCTGGAACAGGTAGGTGAGGTGCCCGCGCCGTGACAGGTCGGCGACGTCCTCCACCGCGTCCGCGTACGCGTCCTTGCCGTCCGCGCGCAACTGCGCGACCAGCGCCGGGTTCGGGCGGAAGTGGTCCTGGATCAGCGACTTGTCGCCGGACACCACGACGGTGATGTCGGTGATGCCGGAGTCGATCAGCTCCCGCACCGTGTGCTCGATCACCGGCCGGTCGCCGACCGGCAGCATCTCCTTCGGGATCGCCTTGGTGAGCGGCAGCAGCCGGGAGCCCAGGCCCGCGGCGGGGATGACGGCTCGGCGGAGGGTGGCGCGCATGGGCCTCTTCCTGTTCCTGGACGGACGCGGTGCCGGTCGGCACCGACCGTACCAGGCGTGACGGTGCGATCACTCCGGGTCGCGGAGCCTCCTGCGGGCCGCGGCCGCCGGCCGAGGGTCCGTCGGCGGGGCGTCCGGCGGGCCCCGGCTCCCCATAAGCGGAAGCTGGGGCCCCCGTAACCGTCACTTATCGTGATCACCTGTTACAGTGGGTGGGTATTCGGCGGGTGCGAGGAGAGTGCGCGATGACCGTTCCGACCCTGGACGTGGACCGTTCCGACCCCGAGTACCGGGCCTGGCTGAAGGAGTCGGTGCGGCGCGTCCAGGCCGACGCCAACCGCTCCGCCGACACGCACCTGCTGCGCTACCCGCTGCCCGCCGAGTGGGGCATCGACCTGTACCTGAAGGACGAGTCCACCCACCCCACCGGCAGCCTCAAGCACCGGCTGGCGCGCTCGCTGTTCCTGTACGGCCTGTGCAACGGCTGGATCCGTCCCGGCAAGCCGGTCATCGAGGCGTCCAGCGGCTCCACCGCCGTCTCCGAGGCGTACTTCGCGCAGCTGATCGGCGTGCCCTTCGTCGCGGTGATGGCCCGCTCCACCAGCCGGGCCAAGATCGAGCTGATCGAGTTCCACGGCGGCCGGTGCCACCTGGTGGACAACCCGTGCGAGGTGTACGAGGCGGCCACCGCGCTGGCGGCGGAGACCGGCGGCCACTACATGGACCAGTTCACCTACGCGGAGCGGGCCACCGACTGGCGCGGCAACAACAACATCGCCGAGTCGGTGTTCGCGCAGCTGCGGATGGAGCCGCACCCGGAGCCGGCCTGGATCGTCGCCACCGCCGGCACCGGCGGCACCTCCGCCACCATCGCCCGGTACGTGCACTACATGCAGTACGACACCCGGATCTGCGTCGCCGACCCGGAGAACTCCTGCTTCTTCGACGGCTGGGTGCACCGCGATCCCGGTGCCACCTGTCCCACCGGCTCCCGGATCGAGGGCATCGGCCGGCCCCGGATGGAGCCGTCCTTCGTGTCCGGCGCGATCGACCGGATGATGCGCGTCCCGGACGCCGCGTCCATCGCCGCCGTCCACCTGCTGGAGGGCGTCCTCGGCCGGAAGGCCGGCGCCTCCACCGGCACCGGCCTGTACAGCGCGCTGAAGATCGTCGCCGAGATGCGGGCCGCCGGCCGCACCGGCAGCGTCGTGACGCTGATCTGCGACCCCGGCGACCGCTACCTGGACAAGTACTACTCGGCCGAGTGGCTGGCCGCGCAGCGGATCGACCCGGCGCCGCACCGCGCCGCCCTGGAGGCGTTCCTCGCGGGCGGCGACTGGTCGGACGGCTGAGGCGGCGTCAGCTGCTTCTCCCGGCCTTCTCGGTGAGCACGAGCCCCGCGACGAGCAGCATGACCGCGGCCGTCGCGTAGTGGACCCCGAACGCCATGGCGGTGCTGCCGTGGTGGGTCAGGATCGTGGTCGCGTCGCCGATCGGCACGGCCGCGATGACCAGCATCGCCCAGCCGGAGGCGCGGCGGTGCCCGAGCAGCAGCAGGGCCAGCGGGACGAGTCCGGAGACCACGTCGCGGATGCCCTTGGTGATCAGGAAGGTCGCCGCGTCGCCGTGCGGCCAGGCCGGCATGCCGAAGCCGGCGGCGGTGGACTCCGGGGAGACGATGTAGCTGAGGCCGAACCAGAGCGGGAACAGGCCCAGCAGGACCGTGCCGACGGTGGCGAGGCGGACCCGCAGGCGGCCGGCGGTGGCGGGCGCGGTGGTGGCGATGGACATGGTGGTTCCCCCAAGAACGGTGTGAAGTGGTCCGCGCCGCCCGCTGGTTAGCGGCGCTAGCGACGTGAACAACGCTAGACCGACGGACCGTCAGTTGTCTAGCGCTGCTAGGATTCCGGGCATGGCTATCAAAGAACGCAGGGCGCGCGAACGCGCCGAACGCGAACAGCTGATCGTCCGGGCCGCCCGCGAACTCGCCGAGGCCGAGGGCTGGGACGCCGTCACCACCCGCCGCCTCGCCGAACGCATCGAGTACAGCCAGCCCGTCCTGTACAGCCACTTCGCCGGCAAGGACGCGATCGTCGCCGCCGTCGCCGTCGAGGGCTGCGCCGAACTCGCCGTGGAGCTGCGCGCCGCGGCCGCCGGCGCCGCCGAACCGCGGGCCGCGTTCGCCGCCGTCGCCCGCGCCTACCTGGCGTTCGCGGAGGCCAATCCCGCGCTGTACGACGCCATCTTCACCATGGCCGTCCCGCTGCCCTTCGGCACCCCCGAGGCGCCCGCCGCCCTGCACGAGGCGTTCGCCGCGATCGCCGACCCCGCGACCGCGAGCGCCGCCGCGGCGGGCCTCGACCCGGCCGGCTACACCGAACTCGCGTGGTCCGCCCTGCACGGCATGGCCACCCTCGCCCGCGGCGGCCGACTGCGCCCCGAACTCGACGACAGCCGCATGGCGGCGTTCACCGCCGTCTTCTGACGGCCCGTCGGGCGCAACCGCCCGGGCGCGCCGCCCGTCCGAGCAGACGGGCGGGCGCACCCGGCGCCGCCCGCGAAGGGGAGACGCCATGAACATGCTCGGACGCCCGGCCACCGCGATGCTCGGGGCGGCGGGTTCGGCGGTCGCCGCACTCGCCACCGTCGCGATCCTGGCCGGCAACTGGCGGGGCTGCGACGCCCACCTCGAACCCGGCTCGCTCGCGGCGCTGAACCTCCTGCTCCCGGTCCTCTTCGCCGCCCTGGCGTTCGGCGGCGCGCTGACCGGCTCCCTCACCGACTGGACCGGGCTGCGCCGGCGCTCCGGCAATCCGGAGCTGGTCCGCCTGCTGGGCGTCGGGGCCGGCATCGTCCTCACCGCCGTGGTCCTGCTGGCGGTGCTCACCGTCCCCGCCGACCCGTCCGGCTGCCCCGTCCCGTAGCGGACGCTGGTTACGGAGCGTCAGGTGTCAGGGGCGCAAAGAGACGGTATAGGTCCGTGATCAAAGAAGTAAACAAGTCATGAAGATCGCATGAGAGCATGTCCAGTCAGTCCGGGTACGCACCGAGCCCGGTGGCTGGGAGGACGCTCGACCCATGGCGCAGACTGACGGGATGTCGGCCGCACCGGAGACCGCACCGGACGCCCCTGCGGCCGCACCGGGCCGGGCCCCGAAGCCGCGCCGCCGGGGCCGGCGGATCCTGCTGATCGGCGGCGGCGTGGTGCTCGCGCTCGCCCTGGCCGCCGGCGGCACCGCACTGTGGACGTACCGGCACCTGGAGGGCAACCTCGACACCGTCGACATCGACAAGGCGCTCGGCGCGGACCGGCCGGCCGTACTGCCCACCGGCGCGCAGGACATCCTGGTGCTCGGCTCGGACTCCCGCAGCGGCGACAACGGCGAACTGGCCGGCGGCGACGTCGGCGGCACCGCGCGCTCCGACACCGCGATGCTGGTGCACATCCCGCAGGGCCGGGCCGACGCCACCGTGGTCAGCATCCCCCGCGACACCATGGTCGCCCGCCCCGCCTGCACCACCGCCGCCGGCAAGCAGGTGCCCGCCGCGCCCCGGGTGATGTTCAACTCGATCTACACCACGGCCGGCCCGGCCTGCGTGGTGAAGACCGTCGAGACCATGACCGGGCTGCGGATGAACCACTACGTGGAGATCGACTTCGCCGGGTTCAAGGAACTCGTGGACGCGATGGGCGGGGTCGAGGTCACCACCGACGCCCCGATCGACGACAAGTACAGCGGCCTGCACCTGCCGGCCGGCACCCACACCCTGGACGGCACCCAGGCGCTCGCCTTCGTCCGCACCCGCCACGGCATAGGCGACGGCAGCGACCTCGGCCGGATCGGCCTGCAGCAGAAGTTCCTGCTCTCCGTCCTGTCCCAACTCCAGCGCAAGGGCACCCTGTCCAGCCCCACCAAGGCGTACGGCGTGGCCGACGCGGCCACCAAGGCCCTCACCACCGACACCGACCTCGGCTCGCTCAACGGCCTGCTCGACTTCGCGCAGAGCATGAAGGGCCTCCGGCCCGAGCGGATGAAGACCGTGATGCTCCCCGTCGTCACCGACCGGATCGACCACAACCGGGTGGTCGCCGACGAGGCCCGCGCACCGAAGCTCTGGCAGGCGCTGCGCGAGGACAAGCCGGTCCCGGCCGCCGCCGGCTGACGGAGGAACGGATCCGTGCCCGCCCACCGCCCCAGGCTGAGCGTCGTCGTCCCCTTCCAGGACGTCGAGGCGTACCTCGCCGAATGCCTCGAATCCATCGCCCGGCAGTCGTTCCGCGACTTCGAGGCGATCCTCGTCGACGACGGCTCGACCGACGCGTCCACCGACATCGCCCGGGCGATGTGCGCCCGCGACCCGCGCTTCAAGCTGATCCGGCAGGACCCGCACGGCCCGGGCCACGCCCGCAACACCGGCCTTCGCGCCCTGCACCCCGACGCCGAGTTCCTGGTCTTCGCCGACGGCGACGACGTGGTGCCCGAGCACGCCTACGAGGTGCTGCTGCGCACCCTGGAGGAGTCCGGCTCGGACTTCGTCTCCGGCAACGTGCAGATGATGAACTCCACCAAGAAGTGGCAGTCCCCGCTGCACAAGGGCCCGATGGCGGCCAACCGGCGCGGCACCCACATCACCAAGTTCGACAAGCTCATCTACGACCGCACGGTGTGGAACAAGCTGTTCCGGCGCAGCTTCTGGGACTACTACTTCATCGAGTTCCCCGAAGGCGTCCTCTACGAGGACTCCTGGGTCAACATGTTCGCCCACTTCCGGGCCGCCAAGGTCGACACCATCACCGACGTCGTCTACTACTGGCGCCGCCGCGAGGGCAACGCCGCCCCGTCCATCACCCAGCGCCACCACGAACTCGACAACCTGCGCGACCGGGTCTCCGCCGTGCTGTCCGTCAGCCGCTTCCTCGGCGGCCACCGCTCCCGCACCTTCGCCGAGTCCAAGCGCAAGTACGACCTGGCCTGCCTCACCTCCGACCTGATGCTCCATCTGAAGGCGCTGCCCGACGGCGACGAGGAGTACCGGCACTCCTTCGTCCAGTGGGCCAACGAGTTCCTCGACGAGGCCGGCGAGGACCTGATCGACGAACTCCCCGCCGAAGCCCGCGTCAAGTGGTGGCTGGTGCGCCGCCGCAAGCTCCAGGAACTCCTCGACGTCGTCGAGTTCGAACGCCGCGGCGGCCCGATGCCGGTCCAGCGGCGCTTCCACCGCTACCTCAAGTACCCGCACCTCGGCGACCGCCGGGTCGGCATCGGCCGCAAGGCGTACCGGCTCGGCAAGGAACTCTCGCTGCACGGCTCGATCGGCGAAGTCCGATGGGACGGCGACCGGTTGGAGCTCTCCGGCAGCAGCTACATCCGGTTCGTCAACGTCCACAAGCGGCACATGTCGGTCAAGGCGCTCGCCCTGCGCAACAAGAAGCAGGGCCGGATGCTGCTGGTCCCCGCCCGCACCGTCTACGCCCCGCAGGCCACCGAGCACTCCAACCAGAACCGCTACTGCTACGACTGGTCCGGCTTCACCGCGGTCTTCGACACCGGCCGGCTCAAGCAGAAGGGCCAGTGGGTCGAAGGCACCTGGGACGTCGCCGCCGGCGTGCTCAGCCGCGGCCTGTTCCGCTACCGCGGCCTCGACCGGGGCACCGTCGGCAGCGCCGCCAACCCGCCCTACCGGTACGTCGACAAGAACACCCGCGTGCTGCCGCTGTTCGTGCAGAACCGGCTCAAGCTCCGCGTCGAGATCGTCCGCTGCCGCATCACCGGCCACCGCATCACCGGCGAACACCTCGAACTGCGCGGCGTCCACCTCGGCCCCGCCGTCCCCGAGAGCGGCCAGCTCCGGCTGGTCAGCCTCGGCGGCGCCGGCCGCACCCAGGCCCCCGTCCGGTTCACCCCCGGCGGCGACGGCTGGTGCACCTTCACCGTCCGCGTCCCGCTGCGCAGCCTGGTGCCCGCCCACCGCAGCGACGCCGCCGACGACGCCGTCCCGCAGTCCTGGGACCTCGGCGCCAACGGCTGGAAGACCACCTTCCACGTCGCCGGCCGCAAACTGACGATGTACCCGGTGATGGCCGAGGAGACCCCCGACGGCCACCACCGCCTCCCCGACAGCCTGCAGACCCCCGACCGCGACCGCGAACTCGTCGTCCACCGCAACGGCGCCGGCTACCTCGTCCTGTTCGAACGCGCCACGCTGCCGCTCACCACCCGCTACGGCTGGGAGGACGACGGCACCCTGGAGATCGTCGGCCGCTACCACGCCCTGCACCTGGTGCCCGCCGACCGGCGGCACGAAGTCCACCTGGTGCTGCGCTCCCGCGCCCAGGGCACCGAACGCGCCGTCCCGCTCGAACTCGCCGGCGAACACTTCCGGGCCCGCTTCGCCCCCGCCCGGATCCGCACCCTGGCCGGCACCGTCCCGCTCGCCGCCGGCCGCTGGGACCTCTACCTGCGCCGCCAGGACCCGGCCCGCACCGCCCCCGAGGACCGGCTGCCCGACCTGATGCTCAAGCTCGACCAGGACGCCATCCCCGGCCTCCCGCAGGCCGCCGAGAGCGACGGCCGCGGCTACGAACTCCAGGCCGAGAGCTACGACCGGCTCTCCCTCCAGGTCCACTCCGCGATGCCCGACCACGCCCGCGGCCCCTACCGGCAGAAGCTGCTGCGCACCAAGGCCTACCCCGCCGCCCGCCAGCAGCCGGTGAAGCCCGCCGTCCTGTTCGACGCCTTCAAGGGCACCCAGTACTCCGACAGCCCGCGCGCCGTCCACGAGGAACTGGTCCGCCGTCAGGTCCCGCTCGACCACCTGTGGGTGGTCAAGGACGACCAGGTCGACGTCCCCGGCACCGCCCGCGCCGTGCGCATGTGGTCGCCCGAGTGGTACGACGCCCTCGCCACCAGCCGCTACATCGTCGCCAACAACCACCTGCCCGACTGGTTCCGCAAGCGCCCCGGCCAGGTCGTCGTCCAGACCTGGCACGGCACCCCGCTGAAGAAGATCGGCCACGACATCGAAGCCGTCCACTTCGCCGACAAGCGCTACCTCGAACGCCTCGCCGTCGAGGTCGAGAACTGGGACCTGCTGGTCTCCCCGAACACCTTCTCCACGCCCATCCTGCGCCGCGCCTTCGGCTTCCCCGGCGAGATCGTCGAATCCGGCTACCCCCGCAACGACGTGCTGCGCAGCCCCGACGGCGGGCGCCGCGCCGCCGCCGTCCGCCGCCGGATCGGCATCCCCGACGGCAAGCGCGTCGTGCTGTACGCCCCCACCTGGCGCGACGACCAGTACTACGCGCCCGGCCGGTACAAGTTCGACTTCCGGATCGACCTCGACGACGCCCGCGCCCGGCTCGGCGACGACCACGTGCTGCTGGTCCGCCGCCACCCCAACGTCGTCGACCCCGTCCCCGGCGCGGGCGACGGATTCGTCCACGACGTCTCCGACTACCCCGACATGGCCGACCTGTCGCTGATCACCGACGTGATGATCACCGACTACTCCTCGCTGATGTTCGACTTCGTCAACACCGGCCGGCCGATCCTGTTCTTCACCTACGACCTGGAGCACTACCGCGACACCCTGCGCGGCTTCTACTTCGACTTCGAGAGCAGCGCACCCGGGCCGCTGCTCGCCGAGTCCGCCCAGCTGATCACCGCGATCCGGCACGCCGACGAGGTGCGGGCCCGCTACGGCGAGCGCTACCGGCGCTTCCGGCGGGACTACTGCGACCTCGACGACGGACACGCCGCCGCCCGGCTCGCCGACCGCCTGCTGGCCGCCGGCGGCGACCTCGACGCGCCGGCCGCGCCCGCCCCGGCCGGGCCGCCGGCCGTGCCCGACACCTTCGAGGGCATCCCCTGGCCGCTGCCCGCCCACCTCACCGCCGAACCCGACCCCGAGGGAGCCGCCGACCGGCTCCGCGACCTGCAGAGCATGCGCAGAGGAACGGAATCCCACCGTGTCTGACCAGACCCGCCCCAGCCGCCCCGTGGTCGAGGGCCGGGACGACAGCGGGCCCGTCCCCGTCGAGTACCGCTTCAGCCACGCCCGCAACGGCACCCGGCACCTCGTCGTGGTGTTCGCCAACTTCTCCGCCCGCGACGAGTACGGCTTCTCCAACGGGGTCCTCGACCAGGTCCGCGCCAACATCCTGTGGATCCGCGACCTGTTCGACGGCGGCAACACCTACTACCTGTGCAAGGACATGGACTTCGGCGTCGAACGCTCCGTCGCCGCGCTGATCGCCAGGTTCGCGCACGCCCTCGGCCTCACCGCCGACCAGGTCACCATGTTCGGCGGCTCCAAGGGCGGCACCGCCGCGCTCCAGTTCGCGCTCCGGCACGGCTGGGGCAACGCCCTCGCCGTCGTCCCGCAGTTCCGGATCGGCACCGCCCTGCACGAACGCCGGCCCGCGGCCGCCGCGCTGATGATGGGTCAGGTCACGCCCGAGAAGATCGCCGCCCTCGACGCCGTGATGCCCGAACTGGTCGCCGGCAGCCCGCACCGGAACACCAACGTCTACCTCGTCACCTCGCCGCAGGACGAGCACTACGGCCGCCAGGTCGCGCCGTACGTCGACCTGTTCCGCGACTACCCGAACTTCAACCTGGTGTTCAACGACTCCCCGCTGATCACCGGCCACGACACCGTCACCGCCCGCACCCTGCCGCCCGTCATGGGCCTGCTCAACCTGCTCGTGGCCGGCATCGCCCCGCGCTTCGGCCAGGTCCGCACCGGCGGCGAACAGCCCGACCGGGACACCGCCCCGATCGACGCGCTGCTCGCCGCCACCGAGCGCTTCCCCCGCCCCCGGGTCACCCACCCCGCCCCCGGCACCACCGTCCCCGGGCACGCCGTCGCCGTCGGCGGCCACGCCCCCGGCGCGGCCCGGGTCAGCATCTGGCTGAACGGCAAGTACATGGGCTCCGCCCAGACCGACGCCGAGGGCCGCTGGGAGCGGCGCTTCAGCCGCCCCTGGGAGGCCGGCGAGTACACCCTCAAGCTGTTCGGCGTCGCCGCCGACGGCGAGCAGAGCCCCCGCACCCGGCACACCCTCACCGTCACCGAACCCGCCCCGCCGCTCGCCGCGCCGGTCGTCACCGAGCCCGCCGACCACAGCTACGTCCCCGGCCCGGCGGTCCGCCTCACCGGCCACGCGATCGACGCCGAACGGGTCGAACTCGCCATCGGGGACCACGCGTTGGGCTCGGCCCCGGTCGAGGACGGGCTGTGGACCTGGCAGCCCGCCTGGGAGTGGCGCGGCGGCGGCCACACCGTCGACGTCCGCGCCGTCGCCCCCGACGGGCGCGTCTCGCCGCCCGGCCAGGTCACCTTCGTGGTGGCCGGGGCGCTCGCCCGCAACGCCAAGCTGCAGGAGCGGTACGGGGACTGACCGCCCGTCGGGCCCCGGGTTCGGTCAGAGGGCGGCGGCGACCGTGAGCAGCTCCGCCCGGTGGTCGGAGAACCCGGTGTCCACCTGGGAGCAGCCGTGCCGGGGCAGCGCCGTGAACAGGTAGTCCAGCTTCAGCCCGTTCTCGTGGGTGGCCGCGAAGCCCGACCGCTGGCCCGCCGACTCCTGGTCGCACTCCCGGACCGCGTCGAAGTAGCCCGCCGGCCAGATCCAGGCGTCCTTGTTGCGCGGGCCCGGCGGCGAGGAGTTGAAGTCGCCGCCGAACACCGAGCCCGCCGCGCCGGCCGCCGCCAGCAGCGCCGCCAACTGGTCGTCCCGCAGCTCCGCGGGGCGGTCCGAGCGGTCGGCGGGCGGCAGCGACAGGTGCGCGACGCACACCCGCAACGGGGGCGCCGCCGGCGCCGCCGGGACGGCGGTCGCGCACAGGATGCCGCGGTGCAGGCCCGGCGCGGGCTGCGGGGACTCCACCGGGGCGACGTCCGTGAGCGGAACGGCCGCGAGGATGCCGAACCCGGCCTCGCCGCGCCCGGCGCCGCAGTCGACCGGCGTCTCCGCGCCCGCCGCGTCCACCTGCCGGTACGGCTCGAACGCCAGCTGCCAGGCCGCGCCGAGCCCGGCCCGCGCCCGGTCCAGGTCCCCCCGGCACGCCTCCTGCACCAGCACCACCCGCGCCCCGTGGTCCTGCGCCAGCGACCGCAGCGCCTTCGCCTTCTGCTCCCCGCCGCCGTACTCGCCGCAGCCCCAGGCGGCCACCCCGCACGTGTTCCAGGTCGCCACCGTCAACCGCGGCCCGTCCGGCCCGTCCGCCCCCACCAGCGACCGGGCGCCGTGCCGCACCGCGGGCACCAGCCCGAGCAGCAGCACCCCCGCCACCGCGCCGAGGAACACCCGGCGGCGGCGCCGCGGACGCGGCCCCGAGATGCTGGCGTAGTAGGGCGGCACGACATCCCCCGAGCGCTGAACGGTGACGGCGACCAGCATAACTTCGATCCCGAACCGTCCCGCCGCCGGTCCTCCGCCCCTTCCGCCGCCGGCGCCCGCCGCCGCACCCCTGCCCGGCCCGGACGGCAACGCCCCGGCCGGGCAGGCGGGTTGGGGATCTCAGCGGGGCGGGCCGGCCGGCCGGGTGCAGGCGGCGAGGGTGTCGGCGAAGGCGGTGGTGAGGCGGTCGGGGCGGGTGCGGGTGTAGGCGGCGAACGGGCGGCGGATCGGGGGGTCCGGGCGCAGGACGGCGGCGTCGAGGGTCGGCGGGAGGACGGTGGCGGGGACGAGGGCGGGCCCGAGGCCGGCGGCGGCGAGCATGGGCGCGGCGGAGGTCTGCTCGGTGCGGACGGCGGCGCGGGGGTGGAAGCCGGCGCGGGCGCAGGACTGGTCGAGGAGTTCGGCGAGGCCGTGCCCGGGGGCGTAGTGGACCCAGTCCCGGTCGGCGAGGGCGGACAGCGCGAGGGCGCCGCCGGGAGAGTCGGCGAGCGGGTCGTCGGCCGGCAGCACCAGGGCGAACTCCTCGACGCCCAGCTCGCGGACCGGGCCGTCCCAGTCGGCGGGGACCGGCCCGACGGCGAGGTCCGCGCCGCCGGCGGCCATCGCGGCGCGCAACTGCTCGGCGTGCGGGTACTCGCGCAGCCGGATCCGGACCTCGGGGTGCTCGCGGCGCCAGGCCCGCAGGACCGCCGGGAGGATGCCGAGGGCGAGCGAGTGGATGGTGGCGACCTCGAGTTCGCCGTCCTCCAGGCCGGCGGTGCGGCGGGCCGCCGCGTGCAGGCGCCGGGCGTCGGCGAGGACGGCGCGGGCGTGCGGCAGGACCGCCCGGCCGAGCGGCGTGGGGCGGACGGCGCGCGGGAGGCGCTCCAGCAGCGGGCCGCCGAGCGCGGATTCGAGGGCCCGGACCTGGTGCGACAGCGCGGGCTGGGTGACGTGCAGCTGCTCCGCGGCCCGGGTGAAGGAGCCGGTGTCGACCACGGTGACCAGGTACTCGAGCTGTCGGAGCGTTGCCATGCAGACAGTTTATGGGAGTGGTGAAGAAGAAGCCTTGGACGCATGGGCCGGGCCCGGCGAGGGTGGAGGGGTCCCCGAACGAAGGAGTTGCCCCATGTCCGAGTCCCTCGCAGGCCGCCGCGTCCTCGTGGTCGGCGCCGGTTCGCGCACCGGCCGGGCGGTCGCGCACGCCGCGTCCGCCGCCGGCGCCGAACTGGTGCTCGCCGGGCCCGACCCGCGCAAGCTGGAGTGGACCGCCGGCGAACTGGCCGGCCCGTCCGCCGTGGTGCCCGTGGACCTGTCCGACGAGGCGTCCGTCGAGGCGCTGGCCGCCTCGGCCGGGCGGCTCGACCACCTGGTGTCCACCGCGGGGATGCCCGCAAACGGCCCGCTGAAGGACCTCGAACTCGCCGACGTCCGGCGGGCGTTCGACGCCAAGGTGATCGGCCCGCTGCTGCTCGCCAAGCACCTCGCCGGGCAGTTCGCCGAGGGCGGCTCGATGACGTTCTTCTCCGGCGTCGCCGCCTGGCGCCCCGCGCCCGCCCGCACCGTGATGGCCACCACCAACGGCGCGCTGGCCTTCCTGGTGCAGGCCCTCGCGGTGGAACTCGCCCCGCTGCGCGTCAACGCCGTCTCCCCGGGCATCGTCGACACCGGCTCCTGGGACGGCCTCGGCGCGGGGAAGGACGAGTTCCTCCGGCAGGTCGCCGCCCGCAACCCCGCCCGCCGGGTCGGCGCCCAGGAGGACCTGGTCAAGGCCGTCCGGTACGCCATCGACAACCCGTACGTCACCGGCACCGTCCTGCACGTCGACGGCGGCGGCCGGCTGGCCTGACCGGGCCCGTCAGCCCGGCAGGTCGGCGGGCACCAGGAGCTGGAGGTCCTCCGTGGTCGGGTCGGCGAGCTGGGCGACCCGGGAGGCGTGCCGCTCGATCATGCTCTCGAAGACCTGCCGGGCGGTGCGGCCGTTGCCGAAGCCCGCGCCCCGGTCCAGGCCGGTGAAGTGGGCGTGCAGCGCCGCCTCGGTGGCCTCGTCGAGCTGGTACTCGTGCTCGGCGGCCTGCGCCCGGGCGATGTCGAGCAGCTCGTCGGCGGTGTAGTCGGGGAAGGTGACGGTCCGGGAGAAACGCGAGGACAGGCCGGGGTTGGCGGCGAGGAAGCGCTCCATCTCGGCGGTGTAGCCCGCCACGATGACCACCACCTCGTCCCGGTGGTCCTCCATCAGCTTCACCAGGGTGTCGATCGCCTCCCGGCCGAAGTCCCGCCCGCCGTCCTCCGGGGCCAGCGCGTACGCCTCGTCGATGAACAGCACCCCGCCGCGCGCCTTGTCGAACGCGGCGGCCGTGCGGATCGCGGTCGAACCGATGTGCTCGCCCACCAGGTCCAGGCGCGCCACCTCCACCAGGTGCCCGCGCTGCAGCACGCCCAGCGCGGCCAGGATCTCCCCGTACAGGCGGGCGACCGTGGTCTTGCCGGTGCCCGGGGAGCCCGTGAACACCAGGTGCCGGCGCGGCGACGAGGCCTTCAGGCCCGCCCGCTGCCTGGCCCGGCCGACCGAGATCAGGTCGATCAGCGTCCGCACCTCCTGCTTGACCGTCGCCAGACCCACCAGCGCGTCCAGCTCGGCCAGCACCACCTCCGCCGGACGGCAGTCCGGAATCGGCGCGATCACCGCCGACGACGGCGAGGACGGCGACGACGGCGATGACGACGTCAGCACGGCCGGCGCCAGCGCCGCCAGCGGCGGAACCGGATCGGTCGTCCGCGGTGCGGGGACGGCCGCCGGGGCCGGAGCGGGCGCCACGTCGTCCGAGGTGCAGCCCTCGGCGACCGGGCCCGGCTCGGAGAACTCGAACCCGGACCGGGCGTTGCGCTCCGCCCGGCAGCGCACCAGCCTGGTCCGGCAGCCGTCGATCACGTGGAAGCCGAAACCGCCGCCCTGCGACACCCGCACCGCGTCGAACTCGCCGCGCCCCTGCGCCGACACGTACACCCCGGCCTCGCTCGCGCCGCGCACCGTGCACTCGCGCAGCACCGGATCCGCGCCCTTGGTGACGATCACGCCCGTGGCCACGTCGGCGATCTCACAGTCCGTCAGCAGCCCGCCCGAACCGTGGTCGCGGAACCACAGGCCGGTGCCCGCGCCCTGGATCCGGCACCCCGACAGGTCCGCACTCGCCCCGCCCGACACCGACACCGCCGAGGAGCGGACCGCCGTGAACGAGCAGTCCCGGGCCGACGCCGACGACCCCTGGTCGAGGACGAACAGCGCGTCCGGCAGGTCGTCCAGCGCGCAGTCCACCAGCTCCAGCGCGGCGCCGTCGCTCACCCACAGCGCCGGGTAGTCGCCCTGCGCGGAGTGGAACCGGCAGCCCTCCGCGAGCACCTTCGTCCCGCCGTCCCACACCGACAGCGCACCCCGCCCGAACGCGTGCACCACCGACTGGCGCATCGTCAGCTTCGCGCCGCCCCGCAGGTCCGCCGCGTTCTCCGGCACCTCGTGCACCCGGCAGGACGACAGCTCCAGCTCCGCCCCGGTGTCCAGGCTCAGCCCGTTGCCGGCCACCCGGTGCACCGTGCAGTCCGCCAGCCGCCCCACCGCCTGCGCCTCGGCCTGCACGCCCGAGCCGCGCACCTCGTACACCTCGCAGCCGGTCAGCTCCGCCAGCGACCCCGGATCGGCCAGCAGCACTCCCGCGCCGCCCGCGTGATGCACCCTCAGCCGCTCCGCCCGCACCCGAGAACCGGACAGCACCGCCAGACCGCTCTGCCCGGCCGCCGAGATCTCGCAGTCCAGCAGCTCGGCCTGCGACCGCGCCCGCAGCCGCACACCCAGGCCGGACGGGTTCTCCACCGTGCAGGACACCAGCTGCGCCCGCGCGCCGTCGGCGAGTTCCACGCCCACCGCCGACGAGGTCTCGATCCGGCAGTCCGCCAGCACCGCGCCGTCCGCCCCCGCCACCAGCACCGCCGGGGCGCTGCGGTCCGAACCCTCCACCGTCAGGCCGCGGACCGTCGCGCCCGCCGTCACCGTCAGCGCGGTGCCGCCGCGCACCGCGCTCTCCGGCGGCGAGATCCGCACACTGCCCGGGCCCTGCTCGGCGACCAGCGTCACCGGCTTGTCGACCAGCACGGCCTCGTGGAACAGCCCCGCCCGGACCGTCACGGTGTCACCCGGCTCGGCCACCTCCAGGGCCTCGCGGAGCGTCGCGTACTCGCCGCTGCGCCGCCGCCACCGGGAGGCGCTGTCCTGCGTGACCCGGACCCTGAGCTCACCCATGACGATCTGTCATCCCCGCCTTCGTCGTGCGTCGAGACGCTGCGCGATCACCCCCACCGTAGCGCGCGAGGCGGACCGGACCGTCGCCCGGTTCAACGAACGAGCCGGGGGGTGGTTCCGGGTGTCCGCCCGGGCCGCGGCGGGGGCCGGTCAGCGGCGGTCCGGCAGCGGCGCCTCGACCGCCTCCAGGACCTCCACCTCGTCGCCGACCGTCACCGTGCCCAGCACCTCGGCCGCCGGGACCGGACGGACCGGGACCAGGTTCTGCCCGAACACCAGCTTCTGGCCGAACCGGTGGTGCCGGCCCAGCGCGCGCAGCGGCTCCGGGCCGCGGCGCTCCCCGGTCTCCTGGTCGGTGGTGGTCACCACGCAGCGCCCGCACGGCTTCGCCACCCGGAACTCCAGGCCGCCGACCCGGATCCGCCGCCAGCCGTCCTCCGCCCACGGCTCGGTGCCCGCGACCACCAGGTTCGGCCGGAACCGCTCCATCGGCAGCGCCGCGCCCTTCCGCCCGTCGCCCGGGTGGTCCTCGGCGATCCGGGCGTTCAGCTCGGCCAGCGAGGCGGTGGTGGTCACCAGCAGCGGGTAGCCGTCCGCCATCGACACCGTCTCGTCGGGCGCCGCGTACTCCGGGTTGATCGGGCGGCTGACCTCCGGCCGGTCCAGGTGCACCAGCCGCACCTCGCCGAGCTTCGCCGGCAGGTGCTCGGCCAGCCACGCGGAGGTGTCCGCGGCGGCGGCCGCGGCGGAGAAGACGGTGCCGAACACCGAGACCGTCGCCTCCGGGGCGCCCCCGGCCAGCGTCGGCACGGCGAGCGTGTGGGTCGCGCCGTCCGGCGCGGTCAGGGTGAGCGAGGCGCCGTCGGCGGACGGCAGCGGGCGGAACTGCCCGATCGACGGCTCGTCCCGCTGGGTGAGCGCGACGCCCTCCGCGTCCACCAGCATCCAGCGGCGGTCGCCCGCCAGCCCCCAGGGCTGGACGTCGGCGGACGACGGGCTGAGGCGGTACATCGACTTGACCGGGTACAGATGGAGGGAGGCGAGGTGCGGCATGCGGCCCATCCTGCCAGAGTCCCTCCGGGCCACGGGGGTTGCCGGCGCCCCGCCCCGGATGCGCGGAACCCCGCGCCCTGGTGGGGACGCGGGGTTCCGTGTCGGACCTATGAGACCTTGCCCCCGTGGGGAGGGGTGCTGCCGTTCGCTCCCGGTCAGCCCGCCTGCGGGTACTGGCGGTACTGCGGGTACTGCTGCGGGGCGTTCGGCTGGGCCGGGCGCAGGGTGTTGCCGCCGAAGGACTGGTCGGCGAACGTCTGCTGCTGGCCGGCCGGCTGGGCGCCGAACTGCTGGGCGCCGAACGGCTGCGGGGCCAGGTTCGGGGCGAAGCTCTGCGGCGCGGAGGCGAAGGAGTTCGCCGGCGCGGCCTGGTACGCCTGGGCCGGCTGCGGGTAGGCCGGGGCGACCGGGCGCTGGCCGGGCAGGAACGGCTGCGGCGGCACGGGCGCGGCCGCGTAGCCGGGCTGCACCGGGATGTGCGGGGCGGGCGCCGGGGCGCTGCTCGGGCCGGGGCCGAGGGCGAGTCGGGCCGGGGGCAGCGCCGGCAGGTTCGACCCGGGGGAGTCGAAGCCGGAGCCGAAGCCACCGGAGCCGAAGCCGTCGGTGAGCCCGCTGCCGTAGGCGGAGGACCAGGAGGTGGCCGGGAGGGCCGGGGGCACGTTGATGGGTGCGATCTGCGGGATGCCGCGCTCTGCGACCAGGCTGTCGTAGATGGGCGTGCCGGAGGAGAAGGACGGAGAGGGGTAGCCGACTCCGTCGTAGGAGCGGGGCGAGGTCATGGGGCATACCGTAAGCCCACAGCATGCCCGCTGAGGAGAGCGGGACGGCCTGGAGTTCAACTGTTTACAGACTCTTCGCGCGCTCAAATCGGACAATACTGGAGCTAGTTGGGCGAAGGGGTGGTCCATTTCGGCCATCCCCGGCGTACCGTCCGTGGACGATCCGCAGGTGGTCGTGATCCAAAAGGCTCCCCTGGGCGTAGGAAAAGGATCAGTAAAGGTCGTGTTAAGGCTGGAGCGGTCGTCATCGGGCGGTGAACGGCCGGTGGGGCCGGACGCCGGTGAGCTTGCGCCAGCGCTCGCACGCGGACTGCCAGGCCTCTTCGGCCTCCGCGATCGCGGGGTCGGCGTCCTGCTCGGCCCGGACCTCCGCCAGCCGCCGGTGGGCCCGGTCCACCTCCGCGGTGTCCGCGCGGACCTCCGCGAGCGCCGCCTCGGCGGCGGGGAGCTTCGCCTCGCACTCCAGCCGGTAGCGCTTGGCGTCCGCCACGCCGTCGTGCACGGCGACGACGAAGGCCCGCACCTTCGCCGAGGTGAATTCGTCGTGCGGGAACTCCAGTTCGCGCTGCCGGCCGTCGGGGAGCACCAGGTGGACGCGGGTGGCGCCCGCGGACTCGTCGGTGCGCAGCGAGATCCCGTCGAGCGGATGGTCGGCGGCCCGCCCGTCGGTGGTCAGCACCAGCTTGTGCTCGAACAGGCGCAGCGCGCCGAGGGCGCCGCGCTCGGCGCCCCGGCCGGGGTCGCGCAGCCGGTCGACCTCGGCCTGCGCGGCGGCGATCCGGCGACGGTGCGCGTCGGCGGCCCGGTCGGCGTCGCCGCGGGCGGCGGAGACGGTGCGCCGGGAGGCGTGCAGGACCTCGCACAGGTGGTGGCGGGCGGCGTCCAGCCGGTGCCGGTCGGCGGCGTACCGGGGCTCGAAGGCGTAGCGCCACGCCCCGGGGTACTGCAGCCAGCGCCACAGGACCGCCGCCGCCAGGGCCGCCGCGATCACGGCCAGCCAGCCCAGTACGCCCATCGAGCCCTCCCCGCACGGTGGTTGACGCCCCTTCGGCCGGGGCGCCGACCGTGACGACTACCGGCATCCGGCCGGGGGCGTCAAGCCGCGGCGATCCGGGGCGCCGGGTTCCGGACAGGCGTCGGCCCGGGCGGCGGGGCCGTCCGGGCCGGGGGGTGCGGGGCAGGGACTCAGCGGGTGGCGGTCGCCGCGGCGGCGGCGGCCTCCGCGGCGGCGACGGTCGCGGCGGTGGCCTGGGCGGGGAAGCCCGGCCGGCCGGCCAGTTCGCAGGTGCAGTGCGCGCAGCGGGTCGCCGCGGCCGGCACCGTGCTGAGGCACTCGGGGCAGTCGGCCTTGGCCACCGGGGTGTCCTTGACCGGGTTGAAGCGGTTCTGCAGCTTGCCGACGGGCATCACGACGGCGAAGTAGATGACGGCGGCGACCAGCACGAAGCTGATCAGCGCCTGCAGGAAGGCGCCGTAGGGGAAGGTGACGTCGGCGACGGTGAACGCCTCCTTGCTGAAGTCGCCGACCGCGCCGGAGGCGACGCCGACGAGCGGGGTCAGGAAGGCTGCGACGAAACCGGTGACGACGGCGGTGAACGCGGCGCCGATGACGATGCCGACCGCGAGGTCGACCACGTTGCCGCGCAGCAGGAAGCTGCGGAATCCCTTGAACATGCTCGCCATCCTGACGGGCCAACCTCCCGGCGGTCCAACCGAGTTCACCTGATCCGACTAACGGCCGAACCGCTTTGCGAGGCTCGGTCAGACGTCGTGCAGCGCGGCCCGCACCTCCGGCGCGAAGGACCGGACACGGACCACCGCGTCGGCGACCCGGCGAACGGTCGCCGCGTTCATGTGCGACCACAGCGGGACGGTCAGCACGGCCTCGGCCAGCCGGTCGGTGCGCGGCAGCTCCTCGGCCCGGCCGAGGTGGGCGTAGGCGCGCTGCCGGTGTACGGGCGGGTGGAAGTAGCGGCGGGTGTCGATGCCCTCCGCCTTCAGCGCGACCGCCAGCTGACGGCTGGTCAGGCCGAACGCGCCGGCGTCCAGGATCAGCGTCAGGTCCTTGAAGGTGGAGGTGTCGCCGTCCTCCGGCAGGGCGAGGCGCAGCCCGGGCAGGCCGGCGGTGGCGCGGGCGAACCCGGCGACCAGCGCGCCCCGGTGGGCGACCCGCTCGGGCAGGCCGGCCAGCCAGGCCAGGCCGACTGCGGCGTGCAGTTCGCTCATCCGGGCGTTCAGGCCGGGGAACAGGGTGTCGTAGTCGCCGGGGTTGCCGTAATCGCGGGCGGTGCGCAGGGTGGCGGCCAGGGCCGCGTCCCGGGTGGCGACCAGGCCGCCCTCGCCGGCCACCGCGACCTTGGTCGGGCTCATCGAGAACACCTCGGCCAGGCCGAAGCCGCCGATCGGCACGCCGCGCCGCGCCGAGCCGAGGCCGTGCGCGGCGTCGTACACCAGCGGCACCCCGGCGGCGTCGGCGACCCGCTGCAACTCCTCGACCTGGCAGGGCGTTCCGTACACGTGGGTGGCCATCATCGCGGCGGGCGCGTCGGCCGCCTTCAGCCGGGCCTCGGCGTCCGCCGGGTCGAGGGTGATGTCCTGCTCGCGGGCCTCCGCGAACAGCGGGGTGCCGCCCGCCCAGTGCGCGGCGTGCGCGGTCGCGGAGAACGTGAAGCCCGGCATCAGCACCGGGCGGCGGCCGTCCACCCCGGCGGCCTGCAGGACGAGCATCAGGCCGGCCGTGCAGTTGGACACCGCCACCACGTGCGGCACGCCCAGCAACTCGGCCGCCCGCTCCTCGAGTTCGCGGACGGTGGGCCCGTTGGTGAGCATCCCGGAGTCGAGCACCTCGGCGAGCCGGCCGAGCAGCCGTTCGCGGTCGGGCACCCGGACCCGGGTGAGCGGCAGGCCGTCGGGGAAGGCGGGCGCGCCGTCGAGGACGGCGGGGCGCAGCTGGTCGGTCGTCATGTGGTCGATCCCCCCTGGGTTCGTGACACGGTGTCCGGTGCGCCGACGGCGACCGGCGGTTCGGGCCCTGGGCCGCCGCCCCACTGGCCGGGCTGCACCCGCCACACCGGCGGCCGCCGGCGGCGCGCCACCGGGCCGGAGCCGGCCGGCCGGGGGATCGCCAGGAGCACCAGGACCAGCGGCAGCACCTGCACCCGTTCGCGGGACAGGATGCCCATGTTGTTGATGGTGGAGAACGCCCAGCAGAACAGCAGCGTGTACACCACCGTGAAGGCGACGTAACTGCGCCGGACGAAGAGCTTCGGAACACGCGCCAGTTGGGGCCAGGCGCGGACGAACATCACCAGCAGCGCGAAGCACTCCACCGACTGGACCAGGTTCTGCACGTTGGACGCCTCGAACGGGAACGGCCGGAACAGCACGCTGACCACCGACACCGGCAGCCGCGCCGGGTTCAGGCTGAACGCGGGCGCCGGATCCTCCGCCGTCGCCGCGTTGATCACCGAGGACCCCTGGGAGGTGCGCCGCGAGGTCTCCGACAGCACCTGGTTGACGGCGTCCCCGCCGGTCCCGTCGGTGCCGAAGAACGTCGACACCTGCTGCAGCATCAGCATCACGCCGGCGCCCAGCACCGCCACCGTCAGCACCGTGCGCAGCGGCCCCAGCGCCGACACCTGCCGCGGCCGCTTGCGCAGCACGTACGCCACCGTCAGGCCCGCGCCCGCCAGCACCGTGACGTGCGGGCGGACCATCGCGGTGCCCAGCGAGCCCGCCGCGATGCACACGAACGCGCCGAACCGCCGGTCCAGCAGCCGGGCCACCCCGTACGTGGTCAGGCCCAGGCAGAACATCATCCAGGCGTCCTTGCCGATGCTGGACGGCCAGAACAGCAGCGACGGCAGGAAGAACACCAGCTTCGCGTAGCGCCGCGAGTCGGCCTCCGGGAAGGCGATCTGCAGCGCCCGCCAGAAGAACAGCAGCCCCCAGAAGCCCAGCCAGGAGAACACCAGGAACCCGCCGACCAGGGTCGGCCCGGTGACCGCGTAGACCACGCCGGTGACGATGACGACGAAGCCGGTCCCGGCGACCTTCATGCCCAGGTCGTAGTGCAGCCCGCCGAGCAGGTCGGTGGTGGTCAGGTACTCGGCGAGCTCCGAGCCCTTCCGGTCGTACATCTTGGCGTCCGCCGCGCCGCCGTACAGCACGAACGCCATCAGGTAGCGCGGGAACGCGCAGAACAGCTTGGCGCCCATCGCCACGATCAGCAGCTTGAACACGCCCCGCTCCGGGTTGCCCGCCGCCACCCGGGCCAGGATCGGCGTACCGATCGCCATCAGCGCCGGCGCGACCAGCAGCGCCCCCCAGGTGTCGTACGTGGTGTGCACCATCGCCAGCACGAACACCGTCACGTAGCCCATCACCAGCGCCCAGGCCAGCGCCGTCAGCCGGCCGCGCCGCACCGCCGCGCGCAGCCGCAGGACGGCCGGCCGCGCCGCCGCCATCAGAAGACCTCCAGGTCGCCGAGGCTGAACCGCCAGTCGGCGAGGGTGCGTTCGGCCGGCAGCGGACCGGTCGGGGTGCGCGCCGCCAGCACCATGCCGGTGCGCGGCGCGGTCACGCAGCCCGCCCGCAGGCCCGCCAGCGCGGCCTCGGTGCCCGGCGCCAGATGGGTCGCGGCGTGGTCGCAGCCGGAGCCCGCCGCGGCCCGCAGCAGCGCGGCGGCGGCCGACCGGTCGCCGGGGCGGACGATCAGCTCGGCCAGCGTGAACTCCGCCAGCGGCCCGCGCCGCCGGGGCCGGCCGAACGCCAACCCGACCAGCTCGCCGCCCCGTTCGACCGTCACCACCCGGTAGTCCAGACCCGGCGCGGCACCGTACCGCCACGCCAGGTACCCGGCGGTGCGCACCGTGTGCAGCCGGCTCTCCGCGGCGTCCGCCAGCGCCCGCTCCGCCAGCAGCTCCGGCAGCCGCGGATCCGGGAACGCGAACCAGTCGGCGGCGGAGGGCAGTTCGCAGCGCGGCGGCCCCGAAGGACCGGGCCGGCGGGCCAGCGCCGCCCGCGCGCCCCGGGCGAACGACACCGGCCGGGCCACCCGCAGCGCCACCGGCACCCGGCCCAGCTCCCGCCAGCCCATCCGCAGATAGCCCGGCAGGCTGTCGCGGTTCGGCGTGTTGAACACCAACTCGGCCTCGCCCGCGACCTGTTCGAGCAGCGCCAGGGTGAGCCCGCGGAAGATCCCGCGCCCCCGGAAGTCCGGATGCGTCGCGGTGTCCACCGGCCGCACCGCCGCCACCTCGCGGCCGCCCGCGCCCCGCCACGACCAGCGCAGGAACAGCCGCACCCCCGCGATCCGCCCGCCCGGGGCGACCGCGACCAGCCCCGGGCTCGACCCGAACGGGTTCGCCCGGTGCTTCCAGTCGAAGAACTCGGTGCTGCGCCGCCCCGTCGGGCCGCCCGCCAGCGACGCCGTCAACAGCTCAAGGACCGCCGGAACGTCCGCCGACTCCAGCCCGCGGTACGTCAGTTCAGCGCTCACGTCGTGCTCGTCCCCTCCGGACTCAGCGGGCCAGCACCCGTGCGTACACCCGCTCGATCGCCCGCTGCGCGCCCGCCACGTCGAACGACTTCGACCGCTCCCGGGCCGCCGCGCCCATCCGCTCCCGCAGCCCCCGGTCGGCCGCCAGGCCGTCCAGCGCGGCCGCCAGCCGCGCCGGATCGCCGGGCGCGACCAGCCGGCCCTCCACCCCGTCGTCCAGCACCTCCGGCATGCCGCCGACCCTGGTCACCACCGACGGCAGGCCGGAGGCCATCGCCTCCATCAGCGCCACCGGCAGGCCCTCCTGGCGGGAGCTCAGGCAGAACACGTCCCAGCCCGGCAGCAGCGCCGGCACATCGGCCCGGGAACCCGCGAACAGCACGCCGTCGCCCGCCAGTTCGCGCAGCCGCGGCTCCAGCGGGCCGGTGCCGACCAGCACCAGCCGGGCGTCCGGGCGCCGGCGGCGCAGCAGCGCGAACGCGGCCAGCAGCGACGCCTGGTCCTTCTTCGCCGTCAGGTTGCCGACCGTGCCGACCACCAACGCCTCCTCCGGGAGGCCCAGTTCGGCCCGGGCGGCGCGGCGCGCGGCCGGGCCGGACGGCGCGTCGCCGAGGTCCGGGCCGTGGTGCACCACGGTCAGCCGGCCGCCCGGGAGGCGGCGTCCGATGCCCGCCGCCACCGCGTGCGAGACCGCGATCACCGCGTCGTTGCGCCCGTAGGTGAGCGCGTTCGCCCAGCGGGTCGGCAGCCGGTAGCGCTCCCACAGGTTGTGCTCGGTGTGCACCAGGCGAGGCGTCCGCCGGCCGGCCGTCAGCAGGCGGGCGGCGACGGCCGGCACCGGCATGTGGGTGTGCACCAGGTCGTACCGGCGCTCCGCCAGCAGCGCCCGCAGCCGCAGCGGCCAGCGCCGGCCCGGCGCGCCGCCCAGGCAGTGCACGGCGACGCCGGCCGCCTCCAGCGCGGGCGCCAGCGCGTCCTTGTGCGGCAGCACGTACGCCACCTCGACCGCCCAGCGCGAACGGTCCGCGTGGCGGGCGCAGTTGACCAGCAGCTGCTCCGCCCCGCCCCGCCCCAGGCCCTTGGCCAGCCAGAGCACCCGGGCCGGGCCGGTCACCGGTCCTCGCCCAGGCGCAGCTGGAGCGTTGTCTCCACCGGCTCCTCCGGCGGCAGCTCGGCCGGCCGGCGGCCCCAACTCGTCGCCCCGTCGCGGCGGTCCGGGCCCTCGCCGTACACCGGCGGGCGCGGCTCGGCCGGCCGCTGGTGCTCGCCCGGGCGGCGCTGCGGCTCCACCCGGTGCGGCGGCTCCCCGCGGCGCGGCGGCTCGGTCCGGCGCTGCGGCTCGGCGCGGCGCGGCGGCTCGGCGC
>NZ_JBHWDS010000062.1:0-46845 GCF_042734615.1 Kitasatospora sp. NPDC059646 | reverse complement strand
TTTATCCTCGCGGGGGGGGGGGCCCCCCCGGGGGGCCCCCCCCCCGGCCCCGGCCGTGCGGCGTGCGGTCAGGTCTCGCGGTAGGCGCACAGCGCCCAGATCACGAAGACGTCCAGCGCGATCAGCACCAGCGACCACAGCGGGTAGTACGGCACCGCGAGGAAGTTGTCGATCATGCTCACGGCGGCGAAGCAGACACCGAGGATCCGGGCCCACAGCATGCCCTTGATCACGAACAGACCGGTCAGCGCCAGCAGCACGCCGACCACCAGGTGGATCCAGCCCCACGAGGTCAGGTCGAACCGGAAGACGTACCGGGGCGTGGTCACGAAGACGTCGTCCTCCGCGATCGCCATGATCCCCCGGAACAGCTCCAGCAGACCGGTCACCAGCATCAACACACCGGCGAACAGCACCGTTCCGGACACCCAGGGCTTGTTCCCGGGGGCCGGTGGAACGCCCGGCCCGGTCGATGCCGGGGTCGGGCCGACGGACGCGCTCATGGGAACCTCCTGGGGCGAGACAGATCCTCCGACGACCATCGGCGGCGCCGACCCGGCGAGCACCCGGGGCGGCCCCGTTCGAGTGAAATTCCCGCCCCGCACCGGCACGCCGACCCGGGAACACCGGCCCCGTCGGCACCGGATCGCCGCCGCCCCGCGCGCTGTGTTTACTGGTCACAGTGCCCGGGCGCCCGGCGAGGAGGTGCCGCAGCCATGGCCGACACCCCCTGGAACGACCTGCCGCAGCCGCTGCGCCGCGTCCTGGACGGCACCCCCGCCGGCGTCGCCGTCCTCGACACGCGGCTGCGCTACCGCTACGTCAACCCGGCGCTGGCCGCGATGAACGGCGTCCCCGCCGAGCAGCACCTCGGCCGGACGATCGCCGAACTGCTGCCCGGCATCGACCCCCGCGAGGACGTGCTGCGCGCCGTGCTCGCCGACGGGCAGCCGCGCGAGATCACCTCCAGCGGCCGCACCCGGGCCGGCTCCCCGGAGGGCCACCGCTACTGGTACGGCGCGTACCACCGGCTGGAGACCGCCGGGCGGCCCGTCGGCCTGGTCGGCATCGTGCTGGAGGTCACCGCCGCCCACCGGCAGCAGCGCGAACTCGAACAGGCCCGGGCCCGGCTCGCCCTGCTCGACACCGCCGCCACCCGGCTCGGCACCACCCTCGACGTGGACACCACCTGCGGCGAACTCGCCGCCTTCCTGGTCGACCACCTCGCCGACGCCGCCACCGTCGAACTCCTCCCGCACCCCGACAGCCGACACGCCCGCACCCTCCCCGACGGCGGCCGCCGGCTGCTGCGCACCGCGATCGCCGCCAAGCCCGCCCTGCTGGAACAGGTCCGGCAGGTCGGCGAACGCGGCGAGCACGTCGACTACCGGCCCGACTCCGCCGTGCTGCGCTGCCTCGCCGAGGGCCGGCCGGTGATCGAGAACCTGCTGACCGAGGCCGACCTGCGCCGCAGCGCCCCCAACCCGGAGCGGATCGCCGACTACCGGGCGGTCGGCATCCACTCCGCGATGGTGGTGCCGCTCACCGCCCGCGGCCACCGGATCGGCACGGTGACGCTGCTGCGCACCGACCCGTCCCCGGGCTTCGACCAGGACGACGCGGTCGCCGCCCAGGACCTCGCCGTGCGCGCCGCCATCCACCTCGACAACGCCAGCCGGTTCAGCCGCGAACACGCCGTCGCCGTCGACCTGCAGCGCGCCATGCTCGCCGAGCCCGGCAGCCCGCACCCCGACATCACGGTCGCCTTCCGTTACCGCCCGGCCGGCACCAGCGCCCTGATCGGCGGCGACTGGTACGAGACCGTGGCGCTGCCCGACGGCCGGACCGTGCTCGCCATCGGTGACGTGATGGGCCACGGCATCGAGGCCGCCGCGCACATGAGCCACTACCAGGCGATGCTGCGCGCGATGGCCCTGCTGGAGCCGAACGCCGACCGGCTGCTGGCCCGGATGGACGGGCTGGCCGGCGACGTGCACGACTACCGCCCCTCCACCTGCCTGGCCGTGTACGCCGAGCCCGCCCGCGGGCGGTACTGCTTCGCCAGCGCCGGCCACCTGCCGCCCGCCGTGGTCCGCCCGGACGGCGATGTGGCGCTGCTGCCGGTGGAGCCCGGCCCGCCGCTCGGCACCGGGCAGAACGGCTACGCCCCGAGCATCGCGGTGCTGCCGCCCGACCACACCCTGCTGCTCTTCACCGACGGCCTGGTGGAGCGCCGCGACGAGGACATCGACCGTTCGCTGCGGCGGCTCACCGCCCGCCGCCTGCCCGCCGGGGCCGGCCCGGAGCGGCTGCTGGACGCACTGCTGGCCGGCGCGCCCGACCCGGCGGAGGACGACATCGCGCTGCTCGCCGCCGCCCCCGCCCGCCCCGGGCCGGCCCGCAACCGGGAGGTGCTGACGGTGCTGACCGGCGGCCGGTGGAAGCCGCTGGCGTGAGGCGCCCCGGCTCAGTCGGCCAGGGTGCGCAGCGCGAGGGTGCGCAGGCCGGCCAGCCGGGCGCGGTCCCAGCCGTGGTAGACGGCGTTGGTGCACAGCACCACGTAGCGGCCGGTGTGCGGGGCCAGGAACAGGCTGGTTCCGGTGAAGCCGTGGTGGTAGGCGACGGCGTCGTCGGCGGTGACCAGCCAGGCCAGGCCCCGGTGCAGGCCGGGTTCGACGGTGGCGCAGGGGCGGCGGCTCTCGGCGAACCAGTCGGTGAGCGGGCCGGGCCCGGTCAGCAGGTGTTCGGCGAAGGCGGCGAGGTCCGCGGCGCAGGAGAACGCCCCGGCGTGGCCGGCCACTCCGCCGAGCAGGGCGGCGCTCGGGTCGTGCGGGGCGCCCCAGGTGCGGGGCGCGTCGCGCAGCCGCTGCTCGGTCGGGGCGAGTTGCGGGTCGCGGGGCAGCGGCCCGTAGGCGGTGCGGGCCAGGCCGAGTCCGTGCCAGAGCTCCGCGGCGAGCTCGTGCAGCGGGCGGCCGAGCAGGGCGGGCAGCAGCAGGCCGAGCAGGATGAAGCCGCGGTCGATGTAGCGGTGCCGACTGCCGGGCGGGCTGACCAGCGGTTCGGCGCACAGGTGCTCGATCAGCGGGCGGCCGCTGTGCTCGTAGCGGGCCAGGCCGGTCTGCGGGAGCAGGCCGGAGGTGTGGGCGAGGAGCTGCCGGACGGTCAGGTCGCCGCCGGGGGAGGGCAGTTCCGGCCGGTGGGCGCGGAGCGGGGCGTCCAGGTCGAGCCGGCCGGTGCGGACGGCGGCGCCGATCAGCGGCCAGGTGGCGAGGACCTTGGTGAGCGAGGCCAGGTCGTAGCGGGTGTGCGGGCCGGGCCGGGCGTCGCCGCATTCGGGGGCGACCAGGCCGTGGGCGACGGTGGTCCGGTCGGCGCCGGCCCGGCCGGCGGTCAGTACGCCGCCGGGGAACTGTCCGCCGTCCACGGCCTCGGCGAGGCCGGCCCCGAGGACGGCGGCGGCCTCGGCGCTCCAGTCGGCGTCCTGCACGGTGTCACTCCCGTCCGTCGGCTCCCTCGTCCGGATTCTCGCCCGTGCCGGGCGGCGGAAACCCCGGGAACCCGACGGCCCGTCAGGAGGGCTGTGCGGCCAGGGCGTCGAGGGCGGCGAGGGCGCGGTCGGCGTCGGCGGCGGGGACGAACAGGTGGTCGTGGTGGAAGCCGGCCACCACGTTGCAGCTGATGCCCTGGTCGGCGAGGGCGGTGGCGACGGCGGCGGTGAGGCCGACGGCATCCAGGGCCGAGTGCACCCGCAGGGTGATCCAGGCGGCGGTGAATGTGTGCGGCAGGCCGAGCGAGTCGGCCTCCTCCTCGGAGACGACGAAGGTGACGCCCTCGGGTTCGGCCACCGTGACGACCGGCCGCAGCCCGGTCGGGACCCTGCCGGGCAGCGTGCAGTACACGTACCGGCCCGGGTTGAGGACGGGGCTCATGCCGGAGAGCAGCTGTCGAAGATCGCGTTCGCCTGCCATGGCGTCACGGTAGTGGCTGGCGGCGCGGTGCGGGAGTGCCGCGGCGGTGTGTCGGGTCGGGGCGGGCGGGCGGGTGTCGGAAAGGGCTTGTCGGTCGACACTTACCGATATATCGTCGAGTTATCGAGATGCTTCGACGATCGAGGCGTCCGACAATCATGGAGGTGTTCCGTCATGCGGTACGACAAGCGTTTCGGGGGAGAGGGCCGGCGTCGGCGGGCCGAGGGGCCCGGGCGGCCGGGGTGGGGCGGCGGGCCCGGCGAGGGGGAGGAGTTCGAGGTGCGCGCGGCGTTCGGGCCGTTCGGCGGGCCGGGGCGGCCGATGCCGCCGTTCGGGCCGCGCGGCCGGGGCTTCGGCGGCCACGGCGGGCACGGCGGCCGGCGCGGCGGGCGGGCCCGGCGCGGTGACGTGCGGGCGTCGCTGCTCGCGCTGCTGCAGGAGCGGCCGATGCACGGCTACGAGATGATCACCGAGATCGGCGAGCGCACCGGCGGCGTCTGGCGGCCCAGCCCGGGCTCGGTGTACCCGACGCTCCAGCTGCTGGAGGAGGAGGGCCTGGTCAGCGCCACCGAGCAGGCCGGCAAGAAGCTGTTCGAACTGACCGAGCAGGGCCGCGCCGAGGCCGGGCAGGGCTCCGCCTCCCCGTGGGACGAGGCGGGCCGGCGCGGGGACTGGGAGGCCGTGCAGGAGGTCGGCGCCGCGCTCGCGGCGGTGGACCACGCGGTGCGCCAGGTCATGATGACCGGCACCGAGGAGCAGCGGGCCAAGGGCCTGGCGGTGCTGGCCGAGGCGAAGAAGAAGCTGTACCTGATCCTGGCCGAGGAGGCCTGAACCCCGCCCGGCGGGTGACGGCCCGTCAGCCGCTGGCGGCGTCGTCGTACTCGTAGCGCCAGCGGAACCGGCCCTTGTCGTTGTACTCCTTGGCGCGCCGGTAGACCAGCGTGATCGCCGGGGTGTCGCCGTGCGCGGGAACGGGCACCCGGTAGACCTTGGGCGGGGTGTGCAGGGGGCTGAGCAGGATCGGCAGGACCCGGCCGTCCAGCGGGCCCCCGAGGAATGCGGTGTCGGCGCTCTTCACCGCTCCAGGGTAGGCCGCGCGGCGGGATGTCCGAATGCGGGCGGTTGTGTCCGCCGTGCAGCGGCGGTGTGGCGCGGATGTGACGGGGACGGCACCGCGGACGGTCATGGACAGGGCTCCGGGAGCCTTATCCTGCTACGTACGCCTCCCGGGGTCAGCCCCGGGTCCGCGGGCCCGTACGGCCCGGGTGGGGCGCGCCGAGGTGCGCCCGCCCGCCGAGCGAGAGTCTCGTGCTCCGTACCCGCCCCGGACGTCGGCCGTCCGGAGAACCCGGCCCCGGCCGTCGGCAGACGCCCCCGCGCGCGGTGCACCGATTCGGGAAGCAGCGAGCGGCTCCGTGCGTTGGCGTCGATTGTTGCGTCGGAGGCCGTGCCGTACCTGGCACGGCAGCTCAGCGGGTGCGGAAGGGGCCAGATGGAAGCCAGCAGCAGGTGGACGTCCTGGTGGCGGCGGGACCGGAGGCAGGACGACCCGGACGCCGGAGGGGACGCGGCTGCGAAGCTGGATCTGCTGCTGGGGGCGGTCCGGGCGGGGTTCCCGGTGGCGCCGGCGGCGCACCCGGCGGCCGGGTACCGGTGCTCGTGCGACCGGGTCGGCTGTCCGGCCCCGGCCCAGCACCCGGTGTCCTTCGCCTGGCAGTCCCAGGCCACCGTCGACGCCGAGCAGTTGGCCCGCTGGCTGACCCGCGACCCGGAGGCGAACTTCGTCACCGCGACGGGCCGCGCGCACGACGTGCTGGACGTTCCGGCCGAGGCCGGCGTGCTGGCCCTGCAGCGGCTGGACGCGCTCGGCGTGGGCGGCCCGGTGGCGGCGGTCGGCACCGACCGGTACCTGTTCTTCACCGCGACCCGCGGCACCCCGCAGGACGAGGACGAGTGGTGGACCAGCGCGCTGGACTCCACCCCCGACACGGTCTCCGAGCACCCGGGGCTGCGCTGGCACTGCCGCGGCTCGTACACCCTGGTCCCGCCGGCCGCGCTGACCGACGGCTCCCGGGTGCGCTGGCTGCGCGGCCCCGAGCAGCCGCTGCCGGACCCGCTGCGGGTGCTGGACGTGCTGACCGACGCGTGCACCGAGGTCGGCGCGGTCGCCGAGGAGCAGTGGCTGATCGGCTGAGCCGGTCCGGCCGGGCACGCAGGAACGATTGTGCAGACGGCCCGTCACCCCCGGTGGGGCGACGGGCCGTTGCGCTGTCCGGGGCCGCTGCTACGGCAGGGTGAGGATCTCCGCGCCGTCCGCGGTGACCACCAGGGTGTGCTCGAACTGGGCGGTGCGCCGGCGGTCCTTGGTGACGACCGTCCAGCCGTCCGGCCAGATCTCGTAGTCGTAGGTGCCCAGGGTGAGCATCGGCTCGATGGTGAACGTCATGCCGGGCTTGATCACCTGGGTGGCCCGCTCGCTGTCGTAGTGCGGGACGATCAGGCCGGAGTGGAACGAGGTGTTGATGCCGTGGCCGGTGAAGTCGCGGACCACCCCGTAGCCGAACCGCTTGGCGTAGGACTCGATGACCCGCCCGATCACGTTGATCTGCCGGCCGGGCTTGACCGCCCTGATCGCCCGGTCGAGGGACTCCCGGGTGCGCTCCACCAGCAGCCGGGACTCCTCGTCCACGTCGCCGCACAGGTAGGTGGCGTTCAGGTCGCCGTGCACCCCGTGGATGTACGCGGTGGCGTCGATGTTGACGATGTCGCCGTCCTGGAGCACGGTCGAGTCCGGGATGCCGTGGCAGATCACCTCGTTGATCGAGGTGCAGATCGACTTCGGGAAGCCCCGGTAGCCGAGGTCGGACGGGTAGGCGCCGTGGTCGCACATGTACTCGTGGGCGACGGCGTCGAGCGCGTCGGTGGTGACGCCGGGGGCGATCAGCTTCGCGGCCTCCGCCATCGCCTGCGCCGCGATCCGCCCCGCGATCCGCATCTTCTCGACGGTCTCCGCCGTCTGCACCTCCGGGCCGGTGTACGGCGTCGGCGCGGGCTTGCCGACGTACTCCGGACGCGCGATGTGCGCGGGGACCTTGCGGGTGGGGGACTGCGTGCCGGGTACCAGAGCCATGACCGCGAGTGTATCGGCCGCCATCCGCCCCACCCGGGCCGTGTGCGCGGCCGGGGCGGCGGGAATGATCACTGCTGACCGCCGCGGCCGCCGCCGCGGGGCGCCGGGACGGGAGACGAGACGATGGTGTTCGGCCGCAGCAAGCCCACCGGGAAGCCGGGGGAGTGGTTCTACTGCATCAAGCACGGCAAGGTCGAGGAGGGCCCGGAGTGCCCGGCCAAGGACCGGCTCGGCCCGTACGCCACCCCCGAGGAGGCCGGGCGGGCCCTGGAGACCGCCGCCGAGCGCAACCAGGAGTGGCGCGAGGACCCGCGCTGGAACGACGACGACAACCCGCCGGAGGGCGCCGGCTGACGGCCCGTCACACGCCGGCGGCCTGCCGCTCGTGCTCGGCCCGCACCGCCAGCGCGTGCGGGTCGGTGCGCGAGTCCCACGCCAGCAGCTTCGGGATGGACGCCGTCAGGGCGAGGACGCCCAGCACGCACATCACGCCGCCGGTCCAGATCGAGGCCCGCACCCCGACCAGCGCGGCCGTCCCGCCGGCCCGGACCTGTCCCAGCTGCGGGCCGACCGAGTACGACAGCAGCTCCACCCCGGCGAGCCGGCCGCGCAGCTCGTCGGGGATGGACTGGTTCCAGATCGTCGACCGGGCCACCCCGCTGATCTGGTCGGCCGCACCCGCCGCCGCCAGGCACAGCAGCACCAGCCAGACGTTCCCGACCAGCCCGGCCAGCGCCATCGCGGCGCCCCACCCGAGCGCCGCGACCAGCAGCATCCGGCCGTGCCGGTGGATCCGCGCCAGCCAGCCGCCGGTCGCCGAGACCGCCAGCGCGCCCACCGCCGTCGCCGAGTACAGCAGGCCCAGCGCCCACTCGGCGTGCAGCGCGGACGCCAGGAACGGGAACACCGCGACCGGGAAGGCGAACAGCATCGCCACCGTGTCGATCGCGTACGTGCCCAGCAGGTCCTTGCGGCTCCAGGCGTAGCGCAGGCCCTGGCCGAGGCTGCGCAGGGACGGCCGCTCGGCGCTCTCCGCGGGCGGCACGGGGCTCAGCCGGGCGATCAGCGCCAGCGAGACCAGGAAGGTCAGCACGTCCAGGGCGTAGGCGCTGCGCGGCCCGGCCACGGCGACGACCACGCCCGCCAGCGCCGGGCCGGCCACCGAAGCGGCGTTGCGGTACAGCGAGAGGAGGGTGAACGCGGCGGGCAGCTGGTCGTGCGCCACCACCCGGGGGATCATCGAGTCCAGCGCCGGGCGCTGCACGCCGTCCAGCGCGGCGGTCAGCGCCCCCACCAGGTAGATCGGCCACAGCAGCGGGTGCGGGAGCAGGGCGTTGGTCAGCAGCAGCGCGGCCATCAGCGCCAGCCCCGCCTCGCTGAGCAGCACCAGCCGGCGGCGGTCCAGGGCGTCCGCCAGGGCCCCGCCCCACAGGCCGAACACCACCAGCGGCACCAGCTCGAACGCGCCGGCCAGGCCGACGGCGACCGGCGAGTCGGTCAGCTGCTTGATCTGGATCGGCACCGCGATGTAGGTGAGCAGGCTGCCGAAGGCCGTGACGCAGCCCGACGTCCAGAGCAGGCGGAAGTCCCGGGAGGAGCGCCACGGCGTCAGATCCGGGACGAGCTTGCGGAGGAAGCGGGCAGCAGCTGTCACGTGGTCAGATGCTGCGGGACCGGGACGGACCGGGGCAACCGAATATTCCGGCCGGCCGTCACCAGCGCAGCACCGGCGAGGCGGTCAGCCGCTCCGCCAGCCGGGCCAGCCGGGAGCGCGGCGGCACCGTCGAGGTGGCCGAGCTGACCAGGTGCTGGACCAGCTCGAACGGCTCCGGCCCGGCCTCCGGGACGGTCAGCCGCTCGTGCGCCAGCGCGGACAGCTCGGGGTCGCCGTCGTCCACGGCGAGCAGCACCGCACCGGCCCGCCGGGCGCCGTCCAGCCGCTCCAGCAGCGGCCCGTCGGCGGGCCCGGGGGCGACCAGCAGCACCGTCGCGCCGGTGCGCGCCTCCTCCAGCCGGGGCAGCCCGCAGGCCAGGTGCCCCGGCGCGCCCGCCGGGACGGTGTGCCGCAGCAGGGTCGGGACGAGTTCCGGCACCCCGCTGTACGCGGCCTCGTCGCTCAGGTGCGCGGCCAGGTGCCACGGCTCGTAGCGGGGCGTGCCGACCAGCAGCAGGCCGGTGGCGCTGCGCCGGGTCACCGAGCCGCGCAGCGCGGCGGCGAAGTCGCCCGCGCGCTCGGGCCAGCCGGTGCCGGCCAGCGACTGCCGGAGTGCGGAAACTCTCACCGCGTCCATGCGCGACAGCATGCTCGGCGGGCACCGCGTTTGGCAGGATCTTCGGCATGACGCAACCCGATTCAGTGAACCCGACGGCCGGACCGGGCCGAGAGCTGCCCGACGTCTCCGACCTCGTCGTGGGAGTCCTCGGCGGCACCGGCGACCAGGGCCGCGGCCTGGCGTACCGGCTGGCCAAGGCCGGCCAGCAGGTGGTGATCGGCTCCCGCAGCGCCGAGCGCGCCGAGGACTGCGCGACCGAGATCGGCCTGGGTGTCCGCGGCGCCGACAACGCGCGGTGCGCCCGGGAGAGCGACGTGGTGATCGTCGCGGTGCCGTGGGACGGCCACGCCGAGACGCTGACCTCGCTGCGCGCCGAACTCGCCGGCAAGATCGTGGTCGACTGCGTCAACCCGCTGGGCTTCGACAAGCAGGGCGCCTACGCGCTGCAGGTCCCGGAGGGCTCGGCCGCCCAGCAGGCCGCCGCGCTGCTGCCGGACTCCACCGTCACCGCCGCCTTCCACCACCTGTCGGCGGTGCTGCTGCAGGACGAGTCGGTCGAGAGCATCGACACCGACGTGATGGTGCTCGGCGACCAGCGAGCCGCCACCGACACCGTGCAGGCGCTGGCCGGCCGGATCCCCGGCATGCGCGGCGTCTTCGCCGGGCGGCTGCGCAACGCCCACCAGGTGGAGGCGCTGGTGGCCAACCTGATCTCGGTCAACCGCCGCTACAAGGCGCACGCCGGCCTGCGGATCACCGACGTCTGAGCGTCGGACGGCGCCGCGGCGCGGTCCGCGCCGCCGCGCCCCGGCCACCCCCGGCCGGGGCGCGGTGTTCGGTCGGCGAGAATGGCAGCGCACACCGCGCCCGCCCGAGGAGTCCCGCCATGCCCCGCAACGCCCTGTACGCCACGATCGTCCTGGTCCTCGCCGTGGCCGCCGCCGTGGTCTCGTTCGTCGAGGGCAACTGGCTCGGCGTGGTGTGGGTGCTGATGGCCGGCGTCGCCAGCAACATCGCCTGGTACTACCTGCGCAGGGACCGCGCCGCCCGGGCCGGCCGGCCGCAGGCGCGCTAGCCGGCCGGGCTCAGTAGGTCTTCCAGAAGCTGAACAGCATCCGGCCGACCTCCGAGAACCGGATGTCCGCGCCGAACAGGTCGAAGATCCGCACCGTCAGCTCGAACAGCCACTGGCCGACCTGGCTCTGCCACACCAGCGCGAACAGCAGCAGCATGCCGTACGGCGCGAACGGCTCGATCGCCCGGCGGGCCTTGTACGACAGCCAGGGCTCGATGATGCCGTAGCCGTCCAGGCCGGGCACCGGCAGCAGGTTCAGGATCGCCGCGGTCACCTGGAGGTAGCCGAGGAAGGCCAGCGCCAGCGGCAGCGGCGAGACCGGCAGCTCGACGTCCTGGAAGACCGTGGGGACGCCAGGGTCGTCGAACCAGTTCTGGCTGACCGCCACCAGCAGCAGCACGCCGAACAGCGCGTTCACCAGCGGGCCCGCCGCCGAGATCAGGCTGTGCTTGAGCCGGCCGGAGATCCGGCCCCGCTCGATGTACACCGCGCCGCCCGGCAGGCCGATGCCGCCCATGATCATGAACACCACGGGCAGCACGAAGCTCAGCAGCACGTGCCCGTACTTCAGCGGGTTCAGCGTCAGGTAGCCCTTGGCGCCGACCGTGATGTCGCCGCCCGCCAGCGCGGTGCGCGCGTGCGCGAACTCGTGCAGGCAGAGCGACACCATCCAGCCCGACACCACGAACAGGAACACGCCGAGCCGGGTGTTGCCCCAGCCGGTGGCCAGCGCGAGGCCCGCGGCGAGGAAGGTGCCGGCCAGCGCCAGGAAGATCGGGCTGACCCGGCTCTCCGCGCTGCGCTGGCCGGTGCTGGCGTAGGTCATGGCGAGAGTGCTCCGGAACTGGGTGGGTGGGACAGGCGTCCGATCATGCCCGCCGCCGGGCGCACCGGACAAGCGGCGCCCCGTGAACGAACGGTGCCGGACCGACGTTCCGCACGGGTGTGCGCCCCGGCGGGCCGGCGCGTCCACCAGAATGGGTGAGTGCACTACGGCATCCTCGGCACCACCACCGCCCACCACGACGACGGCACCCCGGTCGCGCTCGGGGGCGCCCGGCTGCGCGCCCTGCTGGCCGCGCTCGCCCTCCGCCAGGGCCGGCCCGTCCCCGCCGAGCTGCTGGTCGACGAGGTGTGGGCGGACGAGCCGCCGCAGGACGCCGCCGCCGCCCTGCAGACCCTGGTCGGACGGCTGCGCCGCACCGTCGGCCGCGCCGAGATCGGCTCCGGACCGGCCGGCTACTGGCTGACCGGCGCCCGCACCGACGTCGCCGAGTTCCAGCGGCTCGCCGCCGACGGCGCCCGCGCCCTCACCGACGGCGACCCGGCCGCCGCCGCCGACCGGCTCACCGCCGCCCTCGCCCTGTGGCGCGGCCCCGCGCTCGCCGACCTGCCCGACCGCACCGCCCCCGCCGCCCGCCTGGAGACCCAGCGCGAGGAGGCCCGCCGGCACCGGCTGACCGCCGCACTCGCCCTCGGCCGGGCCGCCGAGGTCACCGCCGAACTCGCCGAACTCTGCCGCGACCACCCCCTCGACGAGCAGCTCCAGGCGCTCCGGCTGCGCGCCCTGCGGGCCGCCGGCCGCACCGCCGAGGCGCTCGCCCGCTACGAGGAGGTCCGCCGCACCCTGGCCGACCGGCTCGGCGCCGACCCCGGCCCCGAGCTGCGCGCCCTGCACCGCGAACTGCTCACCGCCGCCCCCGAACCCGCCCCGGCCGCCGTCCCGCCGCCGGCCGCCCCGGCGGCCGGCAACCTGCGCCCCGGCCGCACCAGCTTCGTCGGCCGCGAGCACGAACTGTCCACCGTCGCCGACGCCCTGACGGCCGGTCGGCTGACCACCCTGACCGGCCCCGGCGGCTCCGGCAAGACCCGGCTGTCCGTCGAGGCCGGCCGCCTCGAACAGGACGCCGCCCGCTGGCCCGGCGGCGTCTGGCAGATCGAACTCGCCCCGCTGGACGACCCGGCCGCCGTGCCCGACGCCGTCGCCTCCGCGCTCGGCCTGCGGGAGACCGTGCTGCACACCGGCAGCGCCGTCGCCGAGGTGATCGAGGGCGGCCGCAAGGATCCGGCCCGCCGGGTGGTCGACCACCTCGGCCGCCGCCGCGTCCTGCTGCTGCTCGACAACTGCGAGCACGTCATCCAGGCCGCCGCCGACCTCGCCGACCGGCTGCTCGCCGAATGCCCCGGCGTCACCGTGCTCGCCACCAGCCGCGAACCGCTCGGCGTCCCCGGGGAGACCGTGCTGCCGGTCGAACCGCTGCCCGACCCGTCCGCGCTGCGGCTGCTGGCCGAACGCGGCGCCGCGGCCCGCCCCGGCTTCCGCACCGACGAGGACCCGGCGGCCTGCGCCGAACTCTGCCGCCGACTGGACGGCCTGCCGCTGGCCATCGAACTGGCCGCCGCCCGGCTGCGCGGACTGACGCCCCGCCAGCTGGCCGACCGGCTCGACTCCCGGTTCGCGCTGCTCACCGCCGGCTCCCGCACCCTGCTGCCCCGCCAGCAGACGCTGCGCGCCGTCGTCGACTGGTCCTGGGACCTGCTCGGCGACCGCGAGCGCGCCGTGCTGCGCCGGCTGTCGGTGTTCGCCGGCGGCTGCACCCTGGAGTCCGCCGAGGCCGTGGTGGCGGACGCCGAGGTGCCCCGGGCGGAGGTCGCGGACCTGCTGCTGTCGCTGGTCGACAAGTCGCTGCTGGTGGCCGGGCTCGGCGACCAGCCCCGGTACTGGATGCTGGAGACCATCCACGAGTACGCGGCCGAGCGCCTGGCCGAGGCCGCCGAGACCGCCGTCGCCGACCGGCACACCCGGCACTACCGCGAACTCGGCAGGGCCGCCCGGGCCCGGCTGCGCGGGCCCGAGCAGCTCGACGAACTCGCCCGGCTGGACAGCGAGCAGGAGAACATCCGGGCCGCGCTGCGCCGCGCCGTCGACGCCGGCCAGGAGCAGGACGCCCTGGTGCTGGCCCTGTCGATGGCCGGCTACTGGATGCTGCGCGACTACCGCGCCGAGTCCCGCACCTGGTTCGAGGCGGTCGCCGCGCTCGGCCCCGACCCGTTCGCCGACGGCGCGCCGCCGCCCGTCCCGCTCGACGTCGGCCCGCTGGACGTGCCGCTGCCGATGCCGCCCGAGCAGGTCGCCGAGGCCCGCCGCCACCTCGGGCTGCACCGGCTGCTCAGCATGTTCTCCGGGGACATGAGCATGCTCGACGACCCGGTGGCGCTGCGCACCGCCCGCCGGATCCTGGAGACCTACACCCCCGACCTCCCGCAGTCCTACCGGAACCCGGTGCTCAGCCGGGTCTTCACGGTCTTCCTCACCGGAGAGATGGAGCGCACCCGCGAGGTGATGGACGACGCGGTGGCCGGCGCCCGGAAGCACGGCGGCCCCGGCGACCTGGCGTACGCCCTGCAACTGCGCGCCCGGCTGCTGAACGACCTGGCCGGCGGCCTCGAACAGGCGATAGCCGACAGCGAGGAGGCGCACGCCCTCTACACCGCGATGGGCGACCGCTGGGGCCTGGCCGACGCCCTGTCCGCGAAGGCCGAGAACGCCACCAAGTCCGGGGACGCCGAGCAGGCCGAGCTGGCCTTCCGGCAGGCCATCGAGCTCAGCACCCAGCTCGGGGCGCACCAGGAGGTGCCGATGCTGCGGGCCCGGCTCGGCGAGGTGCTGGCCGAACGCGACCCGGAGGCCGGCGAGCGGATGGTCCTGGACGCGATCGCCGAGTCCGCCGCCGGGTCCGCCGACGCCGAGGGCGCCCGGGTCTACGGCCGCCTGGTGATGTGCAACCTGCACGTCCGGCGCGGCGAGTACGCCGAGGCGCTCGCGACGCTCGACCGGCTGCCCGTCGACCCGGCCGTGCGCGGACCGCTGCCCTCGGTGTTCGGCGGCATCGTCACCTGCATCCGCGGCTGGGTGGTGGCGCGCTCCGGCGACCCGCGCACCGGGCTGGACCTGATGCGGGACGGCCGCCGCGCGATGACCGAGCTCGAAGGCGGCGCCACCGTCTTCGTCGAGCACATGGCGATGATGCTGATGACCCCGATGGCCGGCGCCCTGGTCGAGTACGCCCGGAAGTACGGCGAGCCGGCCGCCGCCCGCCGCGCCGCCGAACTGCTCGGCGCCCACGACGGCCTCAGCGGCACCCCCGGCTCCTTCATGGAACGCGCCGAGCACACCCGCAGCGCGCAGGCGCTGCGCGAACTGCTCGGCCCGGACGCCTACGAGGCGGCGTACGCGCAGGGCGGCCGCCTCACCCTGGGGGAGGCGGCCGCCCTGATGAACGACCCCGGCACGTTCGACCCGTCCGGCGGCTGACGCACCGTCGGCTGCCGCGCCGTCAGGTGCGCTTGCGGAACCGGGCCACCGCCAGCGGCGCGGTCACCGCGGTGATGCCCGCCGCCCAGATCAGCACCGTCGCCGCCGAGCTGCCGACCGGCGTGCCGTTGATCAGTGCGCGGCAGGCGTCGGCCAGCGCCGACAGCGGGTTGTGCTCGGTGAACGCCCGCAGCCAGCCCGGCATGGTGCTGGGATTGGCGAAGATCGAGCTGCCGAACTGCAGCGGCATCATCACCAGCATCGACATGCCCTGCACCGCCTGGGCGCTGCGCAGCGACATGCCCAGCAGCATCGACACCCACATCAGCGAGGCGCCGAACACCAGCGACAGGCCGACCGCGGCCAGCAGGTTCAGCGGGCCGCCCTTGATGTCCATCCCGAGGATCATCGCGAAGCCGATCAGCACGACGAAGGCGACGACCGCCCGCAGCGTCTCCGCGATCATCTTCGACAGCAGCACCGTGGAGCGGCCGATCGGCAGGGTGCGGAAACGGTCCATCACACCGGTCTGGAAGTCGGTGTTCAGGCCGGTGCCCAGCGCCATCGCCAGGTTCAGGCCGGTGGTGCCGAGCAGGCCGGGCACCATGTACTGCATGTACTCGTGCTGGTTGGCGGCCATCGCGCCGCCGAACACGTAGACGAACAGCACGATCATGATGACCGGCACCAGCAGGGCGTCCAGCATGGACTCCGGGTCGGCCTTGATCCGCATCAGGTTGCGGCGGGTCAGCGCGCCCAGGTGGCGCAGGTTCGCGCGCAGGCCGATCCGGGTGTCGTCGGCGGGCAGTGCGGCGGCGGCGGTCACGGTGGCGGTGCTCATGCGACGGACTCCTTCTCACGGGACGGGGCGGGGACGGACGACTTGCCGGTGATCGTCAGGAACACCTCGTCCAGGCTGGGCAGCTTGGTGTCGATGCCGGCGATGCCGAACCCGCGGGTGCCCAACGCGCCGATCACCGTGGTCAGTTGACCCTCGTCGGTGAGGTGCACGGAGAGCAGCCCCGACTCCTCGGAGAACGTCGCCGCGATGCCCGCCCCCTGCAGGCAGCGGGCCATCTCCGGCAGCTCCTCCGGGCGCAGCGGGCGCACCTGCAGGCTCTGCCCGCCGACCTGCGTCTTCAGCTCCTGGATCCCGCCGTTGGCGATCACCCGGCCCTTGTCGATGACGGTCAGCTCGTCGGCGAGCTGCTCCGCCTCCTCCATGTACTGGGTGGTCAGCAGCACCGTCGAGCCCTCGCCGACCATCCGCTGCACCTCGTCCCAGACCTCGTTGCGGGTCCGCGGGTCCAGGCCGGTGGTCGGCTCGTCCAGGTACAGCACCTTCGGCCGGCCGATCATCGACGCCGCGAGGTCCAGGCGGCGCCGCATGCCGCCCGAGTAGCCCTTGGCCGGGCGCTTGGCCGCCTCCGTCAGCGAGAACCGCTCCAGCAGCTCCGCGGCGCGGGCCTTGGCGTCCCTGGACGAGAGGTCCAGCAGACGCCCGATCAGGTAGAGGTTCTCGTAGCCGGACAGCAGCTCGTCCACGGACGCGTACTGCCCGGTCAGGCCGATCGTGCGGCGCAGCTGCTTCGGCTGGCGCAGCACGTCGTACCCGCCGACGAACGCCGTGCCCGCGTCCGGCTTGATCAGCGTCGACAGCACCCGCACCAGGGTGGTCTTCCCGGCCCCGTTCGGCCCGAGCAGCCCCAGCACCGTCCCCTCGCGCACCGTCAGATCGACCCCGTCGAGGGCCTTCGTCTCCCCGTAGTGCTTCACGATGCCGTGGACCTCCACGGCGTTCCGCAAGATTTCCGTCATGGGAACACCGTGCCGGGCCCGGCTGTCACGCCGCTGTCAGCGCGCTGTCAGAGGTGGTGACAGTGACCTGAAGGGCGCGGGAACCGTGCCTGCGGTTCCCGCGCCCCTGGTGGTGCTGCCTTTCGGTTACTGGAAGCTGTGCTCCGGGCCCGGGAAGGCGCCTTCGCGGACGTCCGAGGCGAATTCGCTCGCGGCCTGCGCCAGCGTCCGGCGGAGGTCGGCGTACTGCTTGACGAACTTGGGGACGCGGCCGGCCGTCATACCGGCGAAGTCGGTCCAGACCAGGACCTGCGCGTCGGTGCCGGGGCCGCCGCCGATGCCGACGGTGGGGATCGCGGAGTGGGCGGTGACCTCGGCGGCGAGTTCGGCGGGGACGGCCTCCAGGACGACGGAGAACGCGCCGGCCTGCTGGACGGCCTTCGCGTCGCGCAGCAGCTGGTGGGCGGCTTCGTCGCCGCGGCCCTGGACGGGGTAGCCGCCGTAGGCGTGGACGGACTGCGGGGTGAGGCCGATGTGGGCCATCACCGGGATGCCGGCCTCGACGAGGAGTTCGATGGTGCGGGCGCTGCGCTCGCCGCCTTCGAGCTTGACGGCGTGGACGCCGGCCTCCTTCATCAGGCGGGCGGCGTTGTGCATGGCCTGGGCGGGGGACTCCTGGTAGGAGCCGAACGGCAGGTCGGCGACGATCAGGGCGCGCTGGGTGCCTCGGACGACGGCGGCGGACATCATCACCATCTGGTCCATGGTCACCGGCACGGTGGTCTCGTAGCCGAGGTGGCAGTTGCCGGCGGAGTCGCCGACCAGCAGCACGGGGATGCCGGCCTCGTCGAACACGCCGGCGGTGAGGGCGTCGTAGGCGGTGAGCATCGCCCAGCGTTCGCCGTTGCGCTTGGCCTTGGCGAGGTCCCGGACGGTCACGCGGCGGTTGGTGACCCCGCCGTAGAGGGTGTTGGCGGGCGCGTCCTGCGTCTGGGCAGGCTGAAGCGGAGAGGCGTTCATCGAACAGACTCCTGGTGTGTGTCGTCTCGTGGCGCCGTACGGCGTCCCCGGATCTGGCTCCATGCTTGCACGCCACGGCCCGTCAGCAAAGAGGCGGGAGTCCTGCGGTCGGCGGCGGCGGGATCCGGCCACCCGGGAGGGTTTCTTGGGGAGGGCTTTGCCGATCGTTGTCCTTACCGTTACGATACGAGACCGTCTCGTATTGAAAACACGGCTAGTCTGTTCGCATGACCTCGCCGACCGCGCCGTTCCCGGCCCCTCGGATACCGGAAGCCGTACACCGCCGACGCTGGTGGATCCTGGGCACCCTGGTGCTCGCCCTGCTCGTCGTCGTCCTCGACAACTCGATCCTCAACGTGGCGATGAAGACCATCGCCACCCCCGCCCCGGTGGGCCTCGGCGCGAGCCAGAGCGACCTGGAATGGGCGATCAACTCCTACACCCTGGTCTTCGCCGGCCTGCTGTTCACCGCCGGCCTGCTCGGCGACCGGTTCGGCCGCAAGTGGACGCTGCTGTCCGGCATGCTCGTCTTCGGCCTCGGCTCGCTGCTGTCCGCGCTGGCCGCCACCCCCGGCGAACTCATCGGCTACCGCGCCGTGATGGGCCTCGGCGGCGCGTTCGTGATGCCGGCCACGCTGGCGATCATCATGAACGTCTTCGAACGGCACGAGCAGCCCAAGGCGATCGGCATCTGGGCCGGCGCGGTCGGCCTGGCGATCGCCATCGGCCCGATCACCGGCGGCCTGCTGATCGAGCACTTCTGGTGGGGCTCGGTGTTCCTGGTGAACGTCCCCATCGTGGTGGTCGCGCTCGGCCTGATGGCCTGGCTGGTCCCGGACTCCAAGGACCCCGACCCCGGCAAGCTCGACCCGGTCGGCGTGCTGCTGTCCGTCGTCGGCCTGGTGGCGCTGATCTACGGCATCATCAAGGGCGGCGAACTCGCCGACTTCACCGCCGCCGAGGCGTGGGTGCCGACCCTGGTCGGCCTGCTCGCCCTGGCCGGATTCGTGCTGTTCGAGAAGCACACCAGCCACCCCGCGCTGGACGTCACCTGGTTCCGCAACAAGGTGTTCTCCGCGTCGATCGGCGTGGTCGGCATCGTCTTCTTCGCGCTGATGGGCGTGTCCTTCTTCGGCGTCTTCTACATCCAGAGCGTGCGCGGCTACAGCGCCCTGCAGGCCGGCGAGCTGATGCTGCCGCTGGCCGTCGCCCAGCTGGTCTTCGCCCCGCGGGCCCGGCTGGTGGTCGACCGGATCGGCGTCCGGCTGACCTGCGCCGGCGGCATGCTGCTGGTCACCGTCGGCTTCCTCGGCTACGTCTTCCTCACCGCGACCAGCCCGATCTGGCTGCTGGTCGTGCTCGGCTTCGTGATGGGCACCGGCATGGCGCACGTGATGCCGCCGGTGACGGTCGCGATCATGGGCGCGCTGCCGCGCGAGAAGGCCGGCGCGGGCTCCGCGCTGAACAACACCTTCCGCCAGGTCGGCGGCTCGCTGGGCATCGCGGTGCTGGGCGCGCTGCTGTCCACCGTGTACCGCAACGGCATGGAGGACCACCTCGGCTCCGTGCCGGAGCAGGTCCGCGGGCGGGCCGGCGAGTCGATCGAGTCCACCCTCGGCGTGGCCGAGAAGCTGCACCTGTCGGCCCTGGTCGACCCGGCCAAGGACTCCTTCATCCACGCCATGCACGTGGTCTCCGCGGTCTCCGCCGGCGTGACCGTGGTCGGCGCGGTGCTCGCCCTGGTGCTGCTGCCCGGCAAGGTCGCCGCCCCCGGCGCCCCGGCGGGCGCGCCGCAGCGGACCGACGCCGAGGCGAATCCCGCCAAGGTCTGACCCCGAGGGTGGAGAATAAGGCCATGACAAGCGCCGACACTCCGCTCAAGCCGTGCCACGGCCCCGCCGCGGAGCAGGACGCTCCGCGGCGGGGCCGTCCGCGCAGCGAGGCCGCCGAACAGGCGATCTTCGGCGCGGTCGAGAAGCTGATGGAGAGCGGCGTCGGCCTGGCCGAGCTGTCCATCGAGCGGATCGCCGCCGAGGCGGGCGTCGGCAAGGCCACCATCTACCGGCGCTGGCCCAACAAGGAGGCCCTGCTGGTGGACGTGGTGGCCCGGCTGGAGTCGCCGATGCCGCCGCTGTCCGGCCCCACCTACCGGGACGACCTGATCGGCGCCGTCGACTACATGCGCCGGCGCGGCCTGGCCAAGCGCTCCCGATGGATCGTCAGGTCCGCGCTCGGGCAGATGAACAGCTGGCCCGAGCTCAAGCAGACGTACCACGAACGGGTGGTCAATCCGCGCCGCGAGCTGATCCGGCAGATCGTCCGGCGCGGCGTCGAGGCCGGCGAGTTCCGCTCCGACCTGGACACCGAGCTGCTCTGCGAACTGCTGATCGGACCGATCCTGCTGCGCACCGTCCTCTGGGACGACGCGCCGCTGGAGGACCCCGACCTGCCCCGCCAGATGATCGACGCCGCGCTGGAGGGCCTCGCCGCCCGGTGATCCCACCCGGCCCGGCGGTGGAACTTTTCGCACACTTTGCCGCGTCCCTCCCGGCATAGGCTGAGCCGAGAATCGGATCTGGGCAGGTCGGAGAGGTCGGCAGCAGCCGACAGGCACGGCGGCGAGGAGCGGGCATGGTGCGGGCGGACGGCCCGGCGGCAGTGGCGGACCACGAGCGGGCCCGGACGTGGCGCGACCGGCTGCGCCAGTGGTTCGACTGGCGACGCGGCCGGCCGCTCACCCTGGCCGGCCTGCTGGTCACGGTGCTGCTGGTCGCGCACGCCCGGGTGCCGAACGCGGTCGGCAACCTCGGCAGCCTGCTGGAGACCTTCCTGCCCTGGCTCGGCGTGACCGTGCCGGTGCTGCTGGCGCCGGCGCTCTGGCGGCGGTCCGGGTACGCGGTGGTGGCCGCGCTGCTGCCCGCCGCGGTCTGGCTGAACCTGTTCGGCGCGCTGCTGGTCGACAAGAGCAGCGGCCCCGGCGACTTCACCGTGCTCACCCACAACGTGGCCGCCGCCAACGACGACCCGCAGGGCACCATCCGGATGCTCACCGGCTCCGGCGCGCAGATCGTCGCCCTGGAGGAGCTGTCCGCCGCGGCGGCCCCGGTGTACTCCGACGGACTGGCGCAGAAGTTCCCCTACCACGCGGTCGAGGGCACCGTCGGCCTGTGGTCCACCTACCCGATCGACGGCGTCACCGTGGTCGACATCAAGATGGGCTGGACCCGGGCCTTCCGGGCCGAGGTCACCACCCCCAAGGGCCCGCTCGCCGTGTACGTCGCCCACCTGCCGTCGGTGCGGGTCAAGTTCGACAGCGGCTTCACCGCCGGCCGCCGGGACGTCAGCGCGCAGGCCCTCGGCGACGCCATCGAGCACGAGCCGCTGCGCAAGGTCCTGCTGCTCGGCGACCTCAACGGCACCATGAACGACCGCAGCCTGGCCCCGATCACCTCGCAGATGCGCTCCGCGCAGGGCGCGGCCGGCGACGGTTTCGGCTTCTCCTGGCCGGCCTCGTTCCCGATGGCCCGGATCGACCAGATCCTCAGCAAGGGCGGCCTGCTCCCCACCGACTCCCGCACCCTGCCGGCCGACGCCAGCGACCACCTCGCGGTGGCCGCCACCTACCGCTACTGACCCGCGGGCCGGGCGTCAGCCCCGTCGGGTGCCGACCACCACGGTGGCGTCCCGCTCCTCGTCCTGCTCGACGCGGACGGCGAGGCCCCGGGCGGTCATCAGCGCGGCGGTCGCCGGGGCCTGCCGCTCGCTGGTCTCGATCAGCAGGCGGCCGCCGGGCGCCAGCCAGCGCGGTGCGGCGTCCGCCACCCGGCGCTGCACCGCGAGGCCGTCGGCGCCGCCGTCCAGGGCCACCGGCGGCTCGTGGTCGCGGGCCTCCGGCGGCAGCAGCGGAATGTCCCCGGTCGGCACGTACGGGGCGTTGGCGACCAGCAGCCCGACCCGGCCGCGCAGGTCGCCGGGCAGGGGCGCGTCCAGGTCGCCCAGGTGCACGGCGCCGCCGTACGGGGCCAGGTTGCGGCGGGCGCACGCGACGGCGGCCGGGTCGACGTCGGCCGCGTGCAGTTCGACGCCGCCGAGCCGGGCGGCCAGCGCGGCGCCGATCGCGCCGGAGCCGCAGCACAGGTCCAGCACCACCGTGCCGGGGGCGCCCAGGGCGGCGGCGCACTCGACCAGGAACTCGCTGCGCCGGCGCGGCACGAACACCCCGGGGGCGAGTGCGATGCGCAGGCCGGCGAACTCGGCGAAGCCCACCACCTGCTCCAACGGATGTCCGGCGCACCGCAGTTCGAGCATCTCGGCGAGCCGGGCGGGATGGTCGGCGGCAGACCTCAGCAGCCGGGCCTCGTCCTCGGCGAAGACGCAGCCGGCGGCCCGCAGCCGGTCGACCAGGCCGGCTTCGGCCAGGTCGGTCGCGGTCGGGCGGGCAGGGGGAAGGGGAAGTGACACGGAGACCTCTCGACGAGCCATGCGGGCTCCCCGTCCGGTCAGACCGCGGCCCGACGGCGGGGGAGCACCTCGAATACCTGCACGGTGATCTCTCCCACCTCCTTCGGCCGGTGCGCCGTCCATGATCGGGCGCGTGTCGCGGCGCTCACCCTAGCCCCTGCCGCCTTCCGTGTCAGCCCTGCCGCCACCGGTTGGTGATCGGCAGCCGGCGGTCGCGGCCGAAGTTCTTCGGCGAGACCTTCGGGCCCGGCGGGTACTGCCGGCGCTTGTACTCGGCGGTGTCGACCAGCCGCACCACCCGGTCCACCACGTCGGCCGGGTAGCCCTCGGCGACGATCGCGTCCCGGCCCTGGTCGCCCTCGACGTACCGGTCCAGGACGGCGTCCAGCAGGTCGTAGTCCGGCAGCGAGTCGGTGTCCACCTGGTCGGGCCGCAGCTCGGCGGACGGCGGCTTGCTGATGGTGTTCTCCGGGATCGGCGGCACCTCGCCGCGCGCCTCGGCCTGCGCGTTGCGCCAGCGGGCCAGCCGGAAGATCAGCGTCTTGTAGACGTCCTTGATCGGGCCGTACGCGCCGACCGAGTCGCCGTACAGCGTCGAGTAGCCGACCGCGAGCTCGCTCTTGTTGCCGGGGGCGAGGACGATCTGCCCCTCCTGGTTGGAGATGGCCATCAGCAGGGTGCCGCGCAGCCGGGACTGCAGGTTCTCCTCCGCCAGGCCGGTCAGTTCGGTGGCACCCAGGTAGGCGTCGAACATCGGGGCGATCGGCACGGTGCGGAAGTGCAGGCCGGTGCGGCGGGCCAGCTCGGCGGCGTCGTCGCGGGAGTGCTGCGAGGAGTAGCGCGAGGGCATCGAGACGCCGTACACGTTCTCCGCGCCGATCGCGTCCACCGCGATCGCGGCGACCAGCGCCGAGTCGATGCCGCCGGACAGGCCGATCAGCACCGAGCGCATGCCGTTCTTGCGGACGTACGCCCGGGTGCCCTCGACCAGCGCGGCGTACACCTCGGCCTCGTCGTCCAGGCGCTCGCCGATCCGCGGCGGCAGCGGCTCGGCCGGGGCGGGCTTCGGCTCGCCGCCGAGGTCGACCCGGGTGAGGCGCAGGCCGTCGGCGAGGACGGTGCCGTCCGGCAGGCCCGACTCGGGGGCGGCCGGCAGGTCGAGGTCCATGACCAGCAGGGCCTCCTCGAACTGCGGTCCGCGGGCGAGCAGTTCGCCGTCCGCGGCGACCACCAGGGTGTCGCCGTCGAAGACCAGCTCGTCCTGCGCGCCGACCATGTTCAGGTACACCAGCGGGCAGCCGGCCTCGGCGGCGCGGCGCCGGACCAGCTCCAGCCGGACGTCGTCCTTGTCCCGCTCGTACGGGGAGCCGTTGATCGACAGCAGCACCCCGGCGCCGGCCTGGCCGGTGGCGGCGACCCGGCCGCCCTCCTGCCAGATGTCCTCGCAGATCGCCAGCGCGACGTCCACGCCGTGCAGCCGAAGGACCGTCAACTGGTCGCCCGGCACGAAGTAGCGGTACTCGTCGAAGACGCCGTAGTTCGGCAGGAAGTGCTTGGCGAACCGGGTGACCACCTCGCCGCCGCGCAGCACCGCCGCGCAGTTCTGCGGCTTCCCCGCGTACTTGGTGCCCGGCTCGGCCCGGCCCAGGTAGCCGACCACCACGGGGACGTCGCCCAGGCCCTCGGCGGCCAGCTTCGCCGCCAGCTCGACCAGGGCGGCGCGGGAGCCCTCCACGAAGGAGCCGCGGAACGCCAGGTCCTCCACCGGGTAGCCGGTGAGCACCATCTCCGGGAACGCGATCAGGTCGGCGCCGGACTCGGCGGCCCGCTTCGACCAGCGCAGCACCTCCTCGCTGTTGCGGGCGAGGTCACCGACCCAGGGGTCGATCTGGCACAGGGCGAGACGCAGATTCGGCATGACCCCGAGTGTAATCGTCTAACTGACGTTATGTCGCGGGGGCCCTGGTGACGGGCGGTCGCCGCGGGTCGGCAAGCGGGCGGGGATCCGCCATGATGGGTGACGACGTGTCCGGAGCGGCACGCGAGGCGGGACCGGCGCAGGCCGGGGCGTACGGACGCCAAGGCGTAACACGGGCGTAAAGAGCAGAGGTGAGACTGTCCCCATGGGCAAGCAGCAGGAGTTCGTGCTTCGCACGCTCGAAGAGCGTGACATCCGGTTCGTCCGGCTGTGGTTCACCGACGTGCTCGGGTTCCTCAAGTCGGTGGCCGTCGCGCCGGCGGAACTGGAGCAGGCCTTCGACGAGGGCATCGGCTTCGACGGCTCCGCGATCGAGGGCTTCGCCCGGGTGTACGAGTCCGACATGATCGCCAAGCCGGACCCGACCACGTTCCAGATACTGCCGTGGCGCTCCGAGAACCCCGGCACCGCCCGGATGTTCTGCGACATCCTGATGCCCGACGGCTCGCCGTCCTACGCCGACCCGCGCTACGTCCTCAAGCGCACCCTGGAGAAGGCCTCCAACCAGGGGTTCACCTTCTACACCCACCCCGAGATCGAGTTCTTCCTGCTCAAGGACCTCCCCGGCGACGGCACCCCGCCCACCCCCGCCGACCAGTCCGGCTACTTCGACCACACGCCGCGCGGCGTCGGCCACGACTTCCGCCGCCAGGCCATCACCATGCTCGAATCCATGGGCATCTCGGTCGAGTTCAGCCACCACGAGGGCGCCCCCGGCCAGCAGGAGATCGACCTCCGGTACGCCGACGCGCTCTCCACCGCGGACAACATCATGACCTTCCGCCTGGTCATGAAGGAGGTCGCCCTCGAACAGGGCGTCCACGCCAGCTTCATGCCCAAGCCCTTCTCCGACTTCCCCGGCTCCGGCATGCACACCCACGTCTCCCTCTTCGAGGGCGACCGCAACGCGTTCCACGAGTCCGGCGCCGAGTACCAGCTCTCCAAGGTCGGCCGGTCCTTCATCGCCGGCCTGCTCAAGTACGCCGCCGAGACCGCCGCCGTCACCAACCAGTGGGTCAACTCCTACAAGCGCATCTGGGGCGGATCCCAGCGCACCGCGGGCGCCGGCGGCGAAGCCCCCTCCTACATCTGCTGGGGGCACAACAACCGCTCCGCGCTGATCCGCGTCCCCATGTACAAGCCCGGCAAGCAGGGCTCCACCCGCATCGAGGTCCGCTCCCTCGACACCGGCTGCAACCCCTACCTCGCCTACGCCGTCACCCTCGCCGCCGGCCTCAAGGGCATCGAGGACAACCTCGAACTCCCGCCCGGCGCCGACGACGACGTCTGGGCCCTCACCGACGCCGAACGCCGCGCCCTCGGCATCCAGCCCATGCCGCAGAACCTCGGCGAGGCCATCGACCTCATGCAGCGCAGCGAACTCGTCGCCGAGACCCTGGGCGAGCACGTCTTCGACTTCTTCCTCCGCAACAAGCGCCAGGAGTGGGAGGAGTACCGCTCCGAGGTCACCCCGTTCGAGCTGAAGAAGATCCTCCAGGTGCTGTGACCCCGCCCGGCCGACGAGGCCCCGGACCGGCAGCGCGCTCGCTGCTCGGCTCGGGGCCTTGTGTATTTCCGGCTTGGAACGACTGGAGTCGATGGGCCCTCAGGGGCCGTCGCGGACATCGTCGGTGTCTCGCGAAGCCGCCGAGCGATCGGCGAGCAATCGGGCAAGTCGCCACAGCCCGTAGAGAGCGGTGCCCGAGAAGACAAGAAACGTGAGGGCCGACCCGATGCGGTTGGCCCATGTGTACGTTGAATCGAGCAGGATTCTGGGTGCCACGCCGCTTACAATGAAGATCACAAGATAGAAGGCGAGTCGCGTCAGTGACGCTTTCCACGACCGCAATGGGATGAGAAGGGTGGCCGTCCGAATACGCGACCAGAGACCCACCCGAGTGGTCCTGGGCCGGGGTTCCGACAGCGCGGACTGCAATGTGCGGAATGCGTCATCCAAGTACTCGATGGCCCGGCGGCGCGGATCATTGGTCTGTGCATCTGGATGGACTTCTCGATATGTCGAAAACCAGTCGCGGACAAAGGTGACGCGGGCCTGAGCGTCATCGAGTGCGCGACGTCGACGGAAGTCGTCCTGCCGTCGCCGACGCCAGTCCTGGTAGGTTGCCCAGAAAGCCCCGACCAACGCAGTGACGGCCGCGGTCAACAGCGGGACGGTGATGTTGCCGAGAAACCCTCCTGCATCTTGCGCCATCTGCGGCACCTCCACTGCCCTGCCGGGGCGATCTGTGCAATCCGACCGCCACCGTCGCAGGGTTCCGTTCTGTCTGCGCGCCGTGATCCCCCGTTGGTGCGAGCTGCCACTGCTCGGTGCGGGATTTCATGGAAACAGGAGCGCCTCGAAACGGCAGGGTGCTGCGCCGAGGACGTTCTCCAGTTGTCCGAGAGCACTCGGAAGGCGGGCCCGCGCCGGACGCCTTCTGACGAGGTGTGAGGCCCCGGACCGGAGTGACGCCGGTGCGGGGCCTCCGCCGTTCCCGGGCAGCCGTGGGGCCCGGCTTGCTAGGCTTTCGCGGTTGGGGGTGATCATGGCCGGGGTTCGGGACCTGCTGGTTGTGGAGCACGAGGTGATCGACGCCGAGGCGGAGATCGACCGGCTGATGTTCCGGAAGCGGCTGACGCTGCTGTGGGGGTTCGCCGGGGTTCCGCTGCTGGTGCTGGGCGTGGTGGCGATCAATGTCTTCGTCGACTACTCGCGGCCGGGGCAGGGGCGGATCGGGCTGAACCTGCTGCTCGGGCTTCCGCTGGCCGCGTCGGTGATCGGGGCGCCCGTGACCTGGTTCGACCGGCGGGGGGACCTGCTCTCGGCGCGGACCCGGCTGAAGAAGCTGGAGGCCGAGCGCAGGTCGATCCTGGCGCGGCAGAACCGGGCCGTCGCCAGCTCGTTCCACGAGTACCGCGACTCGGTGGTCGAGATCAGGGACAGCTACCGGCGCGGGGCCGGGAAGTACCGCAACCGGCACAACTTCTTCCAGGTGTCGGTGCTGGTGGGGTCGATCCTGACGTCCGTCTCCACCACGGCCTCCGCCGAGGAGGGCGGCTGGCGCTGGTTCGCGGTGGCGCTGAGCGCGTCGGTGAGCATCTCGGCGGGCGTCATCTCGTACTTCAAGTTCCGCGAGCGGAGCATGAACCTCCAGCAGACCGCCGACGCGCTGGACATGGAGATCCAGTCGCTGAGCCTCGGGATCCGCCGGTACAAGCGGCTGCCCCCGGAGGAGGCGGCCGCCTGCTTCGCCGAGGAGGTGGAGCGGCTGAAGGAGGAGCAGCGGAAGAAGGAACTGCAGCTCGAACAGCCGCCGGAGGTCCAGCAGCGGGACGCCGTGCCGACCCTCGGGCCGGCGCAGTGAGCGGTGGGCGGGGGCCGACCCGGCAGGAGCTGATCAGGCGTCGGCGGCGCACCGGCTTCGTCGGGCGGCGCGGTGAACTGGCGTCGTTCAGCGAGGTGTTGGCGCAGGCGCCGGAGGACGCGGGGCAGTTCCTGTTCCACGTGCACGGGCCGGGCGGGGTGGGGAAGTCCACGCTGGTGCGGCAGTTGGAGGCGGCGGCGCGGGAGGTGCAGGCCGTCACCGGGTAGTGGACGAGTCGGTGACCGATCCGGTGGAGGCGATGAGGGCGCTCGCCGGGCAGTTCGGGCAGCAGGGCGCCCCGATGAAGGCGCTGGAGCGGCTGCTGACCACGTATCAGCAGCGGCGGCACGAGGCGAACGCCGGCGTCGTGGTGGCGGGGGAGGGGGCGTCGTCGCCCTCGCCCGGGAGCGTGATCGCGTCCCGGGTCGGCCTGGTCGGACTGGGGATGATCCCCGGGGTGGGGGCGTTCACCGGAGCCCTGGACGCCACGCAGGTCGCGGCCGGCGCGGAGCAGTTGAAGGGCGTGCTGAGCGCCAGGTTCCGCAGCCACGAGGACGTGCAGCTGGTGCTGTCGCCCGTCCAGGCGCTGACGCCGGTGTTCCTGCAGGAGCTGGCGGAGATCGCGCAGCGCCGCAGCTGGGTGGTGCTGTTCTTCGACACGTACGAGCGCACCGGCCCGGCGCTGGACACCTGGCTGCGCGACCTGCTGGTCAGCGACAGGTACGGCGAACTGCCCGCGAACGTCCTGGTGGTGCTCGCCGGGCAGGGCCGGCTGGACGCGCAGTGCTGGGGCGACTGGCTGGACCTGGTCACCGACCTGCCGCTGGACGTGTTCACCGAGACCGAGGCCCGGCAGCTGCTGGCGGCGAAGGGCGTCACCGACGAGCACGTCATCGAGGTGGTGCTGCGGCTCTCCGGGCGGCTGCCGCTGCTGGTGTCCACCCTCGCCGAGTCGCAGCCCGCCGGCGCGGCCGAGGTCGGCGACCCCAGCGGCACCGCCGTCGAACGGTTCCTCAAGTGGGAGACCAGCCCGGCCCGGCGGGCGGCCGCGCTGGCCTGCGCGCTCCCGCAGGAACTCGACGAGGACGTGTACCGGGCCGCCGTCGACGACTCGGAGGCCCGGGAACTGTTCGGCTGGCTGCGGTCGATGCCGTTCGTGACCGACCGGGCCGGACGCTGCCACTACCACGAGGTGGTGCGCACGGCCATGCTGCGCCTGCAGCGCCAGCAGTCGCCGGCCCGCTGGCACCAGCAGCACACCCGGCTGGCCGACACCTTCGCCGAGTGGCGCCGCCGACTCGCCTGCGACGGCGGCGACCGGGCCGCCCGGTGGCGGGACGAACGCTGGCGCGGACACCGCTTCCAGGAGACCTACCACCGGCTGTGCGCCGACCCCGACCGGGCGCTGGCCCCCGCACTGCGGGAACTGCTCGACGCCTGGAGCCACGGCACCGCGACGACCCGGCGCTGGGCGCAGATGCTCGTCCGGGCCGGGCAGGACGCGGACGCCCGGGAGGTCCGGGAGTGGGGCGAGCGGGTGGTCGCCGCGATGGGGGAGCCGCAGCCCGCGGTCGCCGTGATGACGCTGCTGCTGGCGGGTACCGTCCTCGACCGGCCCGGACGGGCCCGGGCGCACCGCCACCGGGGCATCGGTCACCACGCGGCCGGCCGGCACGACCTGGCGCAGGCGGAGTTCGACCGCTCCGTCGAGCTCGACCCGGACCAGCCGCGGGCCCTGCACAGCCGGGCCCGCGCCCTGGTCGTCGGGCAGCGGTTCGAGGAGGCCCTCGCCGACCTCGACCGGACCCTCGAACTGGACCCGGACTTCGCCGCGGCCCACGCCACCCGCGGCGAGACCCGCCGGCTGATGGGGCGTCACCAGGAGGCGCTCGCCGACTTCGACCGGGCCGTCGAGCTCGACCCCGCCCACAGCTGGGCCGTCGGCCACCGCGGCGAGACCCTGCGGGAGCTGGGACGGCACGAGGAAGCGCTCGCCGACTTCGACCGCGCCGTCGCACTCGACCCCGACTACGTGTGGGCGCACACCGCCCGCGGCCTGCTCCACCGGGAGGCCGGACGGTACGAGGAGGCGCTCGCCGCGTACGGCCGGGCCCTGGAACTCGACCCGGACTACCACTGGGCGGCCGCCATGCGCGCCCAGGTCCACCGGCTGACGGGCCGTCACCGGGAAGCCCTCGCCGACCTCGACCGGGTGATCGAGCTCGCCCCCGACCACGCCTGGGCCCACGCCGCCCGCGGCGACGTCCACCGGCTGGCGGGCCGTCACCAGGAGGCCGTCGCCGACTTCGACCGGGCGCTCGCCCTCGAACCCGGCACCCCCGGAGTCCTCGCCCTCCGCGGCCACGTGCACCTGGCGGCCGGACGGCACCCCGAGGCGCTGGCCGACTTCGACCGGGTCGTCGAACTCGACCCGGGCAGCGACTGGGCCGTCGCCCAACGCGGCGAGGCCCACCGGGTGACGGGCCGCTACCCGGAGGCCCTGGCGGACTTCGACCGGGTGGTCGGCCTGGACTCCGGCCGCGCCTGGATCGCCGACTCCCGGGGCCGGACGCAGCAGGCCCTCGGGCAGTACCGGGAGGCGCTGTCCGACTACGACCGCGCGGTACGGCTCGACCCCGGGGCCCCGCTCCACGCGGCCCACCGCGGCGACGCGCACCGGCTGCTCGGCGAGTACGAGGCCGCTCTCGCCGACTACGGCCGCGCCCTCGAACTCGACCCGCACGGCCACCCGTGGATCCTCGCCGCCCGCGGTCTGACGCACCGTCTGCTCGACCGCTACGCCGAAGCCCTGGCCGATCTCGACCGGGCAATCGCCGCAGCCCCCGCCAACGGCTGGTACCACTACGAGAAGGCCGTGGTCCTGCACGCCCTCGGCCGCCGCCCCGAAGGCGACACCCTCCTCACCCGCGCCGTCGCCCTCCTCCACCCCGGCCGCGCCGTCGCCGACCTCGGCAACCTGGTCCTCGCCCGCGCCGCGCTCGCCGACCCGCCCGGAGCCGTCCGCGCCCTGGAGTCCTTCCTGTGCCTCACCCCGCCCCCCGGCCGCATCGCCGAGCTGCGCATCGCCCTCGGCACCCTGGCCCGGACCGTCCCGCCCGCCGCCGACCACGCGGCGGCCCTGCAACACCGGCTCCCGCCCACCCCGGACCGATGACCCGTCACCGCCGCAGCGCCCCGCGGAGCCGCTGAGCACCCGTACGGCCGTCGTCAGGGCGCCCCGCGCGCGCCGGACGGCCACCGGCCGCGGGCGGGGAGAGGCGTCCAGGATCCGGGCGGATGCCGCCCCACGGGCCGATGAGCGGACGGAGGGTGCGTCACGGGCCGGGTCCGGACCCGGTGGGAACGTACGCTTCGGGGAGGGACGGCACGGGAGGCGGGTCAGTGGTGGAGGAACGGGCCGGGAGCCGGGTCAGCCGGTTGGAGACCCGACTGGTGCGGCGCGGGTTCTCCGATCCGGACCAGGCGGTGCGGCTGCTCGACGAACCGGCGCTGCAGGGGCTCGCCGGCGATCCGGTGCTGCTGGACGCGCTCGGGGCGGCGGCGGATCCGGACCAGGCGCTGTTCGGGCTGGCCCGGCTGCTGGAGGCGCTCGATCCGCACGAGCGGCACACGCTGCGGGACACCCTCACCACGTCCAAGCCGCTGCGGGACCGGCTGCTCGGCGTGCTCGGGGCGTCCGCCGCGCTCGGCGACCACCTGGCCCGGCACCCCCGGGACTGGCACGCCCTGGTCACCTTCGAGCTGCGCGACATCCACCCCGGCCGCGGCGACTTCCTCGGCGAACTCGCCCGCCGCGTCCGCCCCGCGACGGAGGACGGCGGAGCCGGCGGGAACGGCAACGGCGAGGCCGACGCGCTGCGGGCCGCCTACCGGCGCTGCCTGCTGGCGATCGCCGCCCGCGACCTGTCCGGCACCGTCGACCTCCCGCAGACCGCCGCCGAACTCGCCGACCTCGCGGGCGCCACCCTGCAGACCGCCCTCGACCTCGCCGCCGCCCACGACCCGGAGGCGGCCGCCGCCTGCCGGCTGGCGGTGATCGGCATGGGCAAGTGCGGCGGCCGGGAGCTCAACTACGTCTCCGACGTGGACGTGATCTTCGTCGCCGAGCCGCGCGACGGAGTCGACGAGCAGCGGGCCATGCGGTCCGCGACCCGGCTGGCCGCGCACCTGATGCGGCTCTGCTCGGACACCACCGGCGAGGGCGCGATCTGGCCGGTGGACGCCAACCTCCGCCCCGAGGGCCGCAACGGGCCGCTGGTGCGCACCCTCGCCAGCCACCTCGCCTACTACGGCCGGTGGGCCAAGACCTGGGAGTTCCAGGCCCTGCTGAAGGCCCGCCCGGTCGCCGGGGACGCCGAACTCGGCCGGGCCTACTGCGAGGCGGTCGCCCCGCTGGTCTGGCAGGCCGCCGCCCGCGAGCACTTCGTCACCGACGTCCAGCAGATGCGCCGCCGGGTGGTCGACGCGATCCCGGCCGGCGAGCTCGACCGGCAGCTCAAACTCGGCCCGGGCGGCCTGCGCGACGTCGAGTTCGCCGTGCAGCTGCTGCAACTCGTGCACGGCCGCACCGACGAGACGCTGCGCTCCGGCAACACCCTGGAAGCGCTCTCCGCGCTCTCCGCCGGCGGCTACATCGGCCGCGCCGACGCCGCCTCGCTGGACGCCGCCTACCGCTTCCTGCGCACCCTCGAACACCGCATCCAACTGCACCGGCTGCGCCGCACCCACCTGATGCCCACCGACCCCGCCGACCTGCGCCGGCTGGCCCGCAGCACGGCCCCGCTGACCGGCGACGGCGGCGCGGGCCGGCTCGACCCCGTCGCCGCGCTGGAACGCGAGTGGAAGCGCCACGCCGTCGAGGTGCGGCGGCTGCACGAGCGGCTGTTCTACCGCCCGCTGCTGGACGCCGTCGCCGAACTGCCGGTCGCCGAACTGCGGGTCACCCGCTCCGGCGCCGCCGGGCTCACCGCCGAGGCCGCCAAGCAGCGCCTCGCCGCGCTCGGCTACGCCGACCCGGCCGCCGCGCTCCGGCACATCTCCGCGCTCGCCTCCGGCGTCAGCCGCAAGGCCGCCATCCAGCGCACCCTGCTGCCGGTGCTGCTCGGCTGGTTCGCCGACTCCGCCGACCCCGACGCGGGCCTGCTCAACTTCCGCCAGGTCTCCGACGCGCTCGGCGGCACCCCCTGGTACCTGCGGCTGCTGCGCGACGAGGGCGCCGCCGCGGAACAGCTGGCCCGGGTGCTGTCCGCCGGGCGCTTCGCCCCCGATCTGCTGCTGCGCGCCCCCGAGGCGGTCGCCATACTGGGCGACCCGAACGGGCTGAACCCGCGCGGCCGGGCCGCCCTGGAGGCGGAGGTCCTCGCCGCGGTCGGCCGCGCCCCCGACCCGGCGGCCGGCGTCGCCGCCGCCCGCGCCGTCCGGCGCCGCGAGCTGTTCCGCACCGCCGCCGCCGACCTGCTCGGACGGCTCGACGACGACCCCGCCGCCGCGCTGGACGCCGCCGGCGAGGCCCTCACCTCGATCACCGCCGCCACCCTGCAGGGCGCGCTGCGCGCGGCCGTCGACGGCTGGGAGGCCCGCAACGGCGAACTCCCCACCCGGATCGCGGTCATCGGCATGGGCCGGTTCGGCGGCCACGAACTCGGCTACGGCTCGGACGCGGACGTGCTGTTCGTCCACGAGCCGCGACTCGGCGTCCTCGACGAGGACGCGGCGGCCGCCGCCAGGGCCGTCATCGGCGAACTGCGCACCCTGCTCGCCGCGCCGTCCGTCGAACCGCCGCTGGAGGTCGACGCCGACCTGCGCCCCGAGGGCCGCAACGGCCCGCTGGTCCGCACCCTCGCCTCGTACGCCGGGTACTACGCGCGCTGGTCGCACGCCTGGGAGAGCCAGGCGCTGCTGCGGGCCGAGCCGATGGCCGGCGATCCCGAGCTCGGCGCGAGGTTCCGGGAGCTGATCGACCCGCTGCGGTTCCCCGGGAAGGGCGTCCCCGAACGCGACCTGACGGAGATCCGCCGGATCAAGGCCCGCATCGAGACCGAGCGCCTGCCGCGCGGCGCCGATCCCACCACCCACACCAAGATCGGCCGCGGCGGGCTTGCGGACGTCGAGTGGACGGTGCAGCTCCTCCAGCTGCGCCACGGCCACGCCGTGCCGGGGCTGCGCACCACCCGCACCAGGGCGGCGCTGGCCGCGGCGGCGGCCGCGGGGCTGGTGGAACGGGAGGACGCGGAGGTGCTCGACGCGGCCTGGGTGCTGGCCTCCCGGGTCCGCGCCGCCGTGATGCTGGTCCGCGGGCGGGCCGGCGACAGCTTCCCCGGCGACGCGCGGGAACTGGCCGGCGTGGCCCGGTACCTGGGCTACGGCGTCGGGCACTCCGGGGAGCTGCTGGACGACTACCGCCGCACCACGCGGCGGGCGCGGCACGCGGTGGAGCGGCTGTTCTACGGGACGGAGTGAGCGGGCACGACCCTGTTCGCCTGCTCCGCCTGCACGGGCGCCGCCTGCGCTACGCCGAGACCTTGGCGTCCCAGGCGACCGGGACCGTCAGGGCCTGCTCGGCGGGGTCGTCCGGGTGCCGGGGGAGGCGGTAGACCCAGTTGTGGTAGATCACGCGGGCGGCGAGGAAGCCGACCAGGAGGCAGATCTCGCCGCCGACGGCGTCCAGCCAGAAGTGGTTGGCGGTGGAGACGATCACGCTGAGGGTGACCAGCGGGTAGGCGAGGCCGAGGACGCGGACCCAGGTGCGGCGGGCCAGGAAGAAGATGGTCAGGCCGCACCACATGGACCAGCCGATGTGCATGGAGGGCATCGCGGCGAACTGGTTGGAGACGTGCGCGCCGGCGCCGGAGGCCATCGAGCCCCAGGTGTCGTGGACCTTGACGGTGTCGATGAAACCGCCGTCGGTCATCAGCCGGGGCGGGGCGAGCGGGAAGAAGTAGAAGCCGACGAGCGCGATGCCGGTGGTGATGAACAGCACGGTGCGGGTGGCGGCGTAGCGGCCGGGGTGGGAGCGGTAGAGCCAGACCAGGACGCCGATGGTGACGATGAAGTGCAGCGTGGCGTAGTAGTAGTTCATCCCGACGATCAGCCAGGTCACCGAGTTCACGCCGTGGTTGATCGAGCGCTCGACGGCGATGCCGAGGGTGTGCTCGAAGTCCCAGACCCAGCTGGAGTGCTTCTGCGCTGTCGCGGCCTGCTCGGGAACGGCGTTGCGGACCAGCGAGTACAGCCAGTAGCTGATGCCGATCAGGGCGAGTTCGAAGAGCAGGCGCGGGCGGCGCGGGGTGCGGCGCTGTTCGCGGAGGCGGCCGCGGAGTGCGGCGGTGGGCGTCCGGGCGACGCGGGTGGCTCCGCCGGGCGTGCGGGCGGTGTGGTCCGTGCCCGGGTCGGAACCGTCGCGCGCGCCCCGCTCGGCGCGTTCGGCGTCGGCTGCGTGGATCTCGGTCGGTTCCCCCATGGACGAGAAGTCTGCCAGACGAGGTGTGGTCGCTTGCTCATCCTCTGGTCGGGGATTCTTCACCGACTGTCCCCCTACGGGGGTAGGGGTCGGTCGGTTTTCGAGGCGCATGCGGTCCATTGTGGCGCGCGGGTTACCGGGGGTCGAACCGGGGTGCGGTTCGTGCCCGGAGCCCCGGGGGAGGCGGGGCGGGCTCAGGTCACGACTCGGTATGACTCACGCCCGTCACGCCTTTCGCATCTTGCTGAAACATCTTGCAGAGCGCTAGGTTCCACGCCACCCACCCTGCCCGAGCGCCCCTAGGGAGAGCCCTGCCGTGGCCGATGCCCAGTCCCGTTCCCCGCGCCGCACGACCCCCTACCGCCGCCCCGGACGGGCTTCCGTCCTGGTGGCGGCCTCGCTGATCGCCGCCACCCTGGGGGCCGTGCCGCTCGCGTCGGCCGCGCCGCCCGCGCCGCCGGCCCCGCCGTCGGACGCGGCGCTGGCGGCGACCGCGGCCCGGCACGACCTGACCCGGGAGCAGTTCTACTTCGTGCTGCCGGACCGGTTCGCCAACGGCAGCACCGGCAACGACACCGGCGGCATCACCGGCGGCCGGCTGGACAACGGCTTCGACCCGGCCGACAAGGGCTTCTACCACGGTGGCGACCTGAAGGGCCTGATCGACCGGCTCGACTACATCCAGGACCTCGGCACCACCGCGATCTGGATGGCGCCGATCTTCAAGAACAAGCCGGTGCAGGGCGCGGGCGCGGACGCTTCGGCCGGCTACCACGGCTACTGGATCACCGACTTCACCCAGGTCGACCCGCACTTCGGCACCAACGAGCAGCTCAAGGAGCTGATCGACAAGGCGCACAAGCGGGGCATCAAGGTCTTCTTCGACGTCATCACCAACCACACCGCGGACGTCATCGACTACGCGGAGGGCTCCTACGACTACCGTTCGGCGGGCGCGTACCCGACGCTCGACGCGGACGGGAACCCGGTGGACGAGACGGCGGTCGCCGACGCGCGGGCGCAGTGGCCGAGCACCTCGAAGGACTCCTTCCCCTACACCCCGGTGCTGCGCACCCCGGCGGACGCGAACGCGAAGACCCCGTCCTGGCTGAACGACCCGTCGCTGTACCACAACCGGGGCAACTCGACGTTCGTCGGCGAGTCCGCGACCGAGGGCGACTTCTCCGGGCTGGACGACCTGGACACCCAGAACCCGCGGGTCGTCGCGGGGATGGAGAAGATCTACCAGCAGTGGGTGGCCGAGACCGGGGTGGACGGCTTCCGGATCGACACCGTCAAGCACGTGAACCTGGCGTTCTGGGAGCAGTGGGCGCCGGCGTTGAAGCAGTTCGCGGCGCAGCGGGGCAACCGGAAGTTCTTCATGTTCGGCGAGGTGTACTCGGGCGACCCTGCGGTGACCTCCCCGTACGTCACCAAGGGCAAGCTGCAGGCGACGCTGGACTTCGCGTTCCAGGAGGCGGCCCGGAAGTACGTGTCGCAGAACGGTTCCGCGAAGGCGCTGAGCGAGCTGTACGCGCAGGACTACCGGTACACGACGGCGGACACCGACGCGTACGAGCTGCCGACGTTCCTCGGCAACCACGACATGGGCCGGTTCGGGTCGTTCCTGCTGAGCGACAACCCGGGGGCGTCGGACGACCTGCTGCTGCGCAAGGACCGGCTGGCCGACGAGCTGCAGTTCCTGACGCGCGGTCAGCCGGTGGTCTACTACGGCGACGAGCAGGGCTTCACGGGCGCGGGCGGCGACAAGGACGCCCGGCAGGACATGTTCGCCTCGAAGACCCCGTCGTACAACAGCGACGCGGTGATCGGCGGCACGTCCGGCCCGCAGGACCGGTACGGCACGGACGGGGCGCTGTACCGGGGCATCGCGGCGCTGGCGAAGCTGCGCAAGGACAACCCGGCGCTGGCGGACGGCGCGCAGGTGGAGCGGTACGCCGCGGACGGGCCGGGCGTGTACGCGTTCTCCCGGATCGACGCCAAGGACCAGGTCGAGTACCTGGTGGCGGTGAACAACGCGGCCGAGGCGAAGACCGTCACGCTGGACACCTTCTCGGCGGGCATGGACTTCGACGGCCTGTACGGCTTCCAGGGCCGGGCGAGCAGCGGCGCGGACGGCAGGGTGACGGTCACCGTCCCGGCGATGTCCTCGCTGGTGCTGAAGGCGAAGCACAAGCTGGCCAAGCCCGCTGACGGCCCGTCGATCACGGTGACCGCCCCGGCCGACGGCTCGTACGGCACGGTGGCGCTCGGCGCGACCGTGCCCGGCGGCGGCTTCGACCGGGTCACCTTCGCCGCGCAGGTCGGCAACGGGCCGTGGCAGACCCTCGGCACCGCCGACAACGGGGTGTACCGGGTCACCCAGGACCTGGACGGCGTCGCGCCCGGCACGGTGGTGCGGTTCAAGGCCGTGGTGCAGGACTCGGCCGGCCGGCTCGCCTCCGCCAGTGGGCAGTTCACGACCGGTCAGCAGCCGCCGGCCCCCGCGCCGAGCGCCGTGGCCCGGCCGTACGCGGTGGTGCACTACCAGCGGCAGGACGGGAACTACGACGGCTGGAACCTGTACACCTGGGGCGACATCGCCGACGGCGAGGGCACCACCTGGCCGGACGGGCACGGCTTCGTCGGGCGGGACGCGTACGGCGCGTTCGCCTACGTGAAGCTGAAGAGCGGAGCGTCCGACGTCGGGTTCGTGGTGGAGAAGAACGGCGCGAAGGACGTCGAGCAGGACCGGCACATCGACGTCTCGGCCACCGGCGAGGTGTGGATCAAGGAGGGCGACCCGGCCGTCCGCACGGCGAACCCGGACGGGGCGCAGCCGGTGCCGGAGGGCAGGGCGATCATCCACTACCGGCGGGCCGACGGCGCCTACGACGGCTGGGGCCTGCACGACTGGACCGGCGCGGCCACCCCGACCGACTGGGGCAACCCGCTGATGCCGGCCCGCCGGGACGCGTTCGGCGCCGTCTTCGAGGTGCCGCTGGCGGCGGGCGCGACCAGCCTCAGCTACATCATCCACAACGGCAACGACAAGGACCTGCCGCAGGACCAGTCGCTGGACTTCGCCGCCTCCGGCCGCGAGGTGTGGATCATCGGCGGCCAGGAGGGCTACCTGCTGCCGCAGACCGCCGGCGCCTCCTCGCAGCTCGACCCGGCCTCCGCGAAGGCCCAGTGGATCGACGCGAGGACCGTCGTGGTGCCCGCCGGCTACGGGGCGGCGGACGCCCAGTTGAAGGGCGGCACCAGCGCCCAGCTGATCTACGACCCGCAGGGCGGCATCACCGTCGAGAAGGGCGTGCTGTCCAAGCCCGGCCACTGGATCCGGCTCACCCCGGCCGCCGGGCTGACGGACGCCCAGAAGGCGAAGTTCCCGCACCTGGCCGGCTACCGGGCCTTCACCGTCGACCCGCGCGACGCCGGCCGGATCACCGACGCGCTGCGCAGCCAGCTGCTCTTCACCGAGCACCTGCCGAACGGCGCGGCGCTCGCCGCCACCGGCGTGCAGCTCCCCGGCGTGCTGGACGACCTGTACGCGGGCCGGGCCGCCAAGGCCCAGCTCGGCCCGGTGTACACCGGCCCGGGCCGGGGCAACGGCCGCAACCGCAAGGTGACGCTGTCGCTGTGGGCGCCGACCGCGACCGGGGTCGCCGTCCAGCTGTTCGACAGGGCGGCCGGCGGCAGCCCGAAGACCGTGCCGATGAAGCGCGACGAGGCGTCGGGCGTGTGGTCGCTGACCGGGGACGCCAAGGACCTGGACGGCAAGTACTACCTGTACCAGGTCGAGGTGTGGGCGCCGAGCGTCCAGCGGAAGGTGGTCAACACCGTCACGGACCCGTACTCGACGGCGCTGGCCGCCGACTCGAAGCGCAGCCTGGTCGCCGACCTGTCGGCCCCGTCCACCAAGCCCGAGGGCTGGGACCAGCACCGCAGTCCGGCGGCGATCCCGGCCGTGCAGCAGCAGATCCAGGAGCTGCACGTGCGGGACTTCTCGGCCGCCGACGGCACCGTGCCGGCCGACGAGCGCGGCACCTACCTGGCGTTCACCCGGTCGAAGTCCGCGGGCATGCAGCACCTGAAGGAGCTCGCCGCGGCCGGGGTGACGACCGTTCACCTGCTGCCGACCTTCGACATCGCCACCATCCGGGAGAACCGGGCCGACCAGAAGCTGCCGGCCTGCGACCTGGCCGCGCTGCCCGCGGCGTCGGAGAAGCAGCAGGAGTGCGTGGCGGCCGTGCAGGCCGACGACGCCTACAACTGGGGCTACGACCCGCTGCACTACACCGTCCCCGAGGGCTCGTACGCCACGGACCCGAACGGGACCGCACGGACCGTGCAGTTCCGCGAGATGGTGCAGGCGATGCACGACGCGGGCCTGCGGGTGGTGCTCGACGTGGTCTACAACCACACCGCGGCGGCCGGGCAGGACGAGCACTCGGTGCTGGACAAGGTCGTCCCCGGCTACTACCAGCGCCTGAGCGACAGCGGCAAGGTCACCACCGACTCCTGCTGCGCCGACACCGCGCCCGAACACGCCATGATGAACAAGCTGGTGGTCGACTCGGTGGTCACCTGGGCCCGGCAGTACCGGGTGGACGGCTTCCGGTTCGACCTGATGGGGCTGGACCCGAAGTCCACCATGCTGGACGTGCAGTCCGCGCTCGCCGGGCTCACCCCGCAGAAGGACGGCGTCGACGGGAAGAACGTCTTCCTGTACGGCGAGGGCTGGAACTTCGGCACCGTCGCCAACGACTCCCGGTTCGTCCAGGCCACCCAGGTCAACATGGCCGGGACCGGCATCGCCACCTTCAACGACCGGATCCGGGACGCCGGCCGCGGCGGCAACTTCATGCTGTCCTCGGCCCCGCAGCAGGGCTTCGCGTCCGGCCTGTACACCGACCCGAACGGCTCGCCGGACAACGGCACCCCGGAGGAGCAGAAGGCCCGGCTGCTGCACCAGATGGACCAGATCAAGGTCGGCCTGACCGGCAACCTGGCCGGCTACGCCTTCACCGACTCCGGCGGAAAGCCCGTCACCGGCAAGGGAGTCGACTACAACGGCGCCCCGACCGGCTACGCGGCGAACCCCGGCGAGGCGGTGGAGTACCTGGACGCGCACGACAACGCCGACCTGTACGACGCGCTGGCGTTCAAGCTGCCGCAGGGCACCTCGCCCGCCGACCGGGCCCGGATGCAGGCGCTCGGCCTGTCGCTGACCGCGCTCTCCCAGGGCCCGGGCTTCGCACAGGCCGGCAGCGACCTGCTGCGCTCGAAGTCGCTGGACGCCAACTCGTTCGACTCCGGCGACTGGTTCAACGCGATCTCCTGGAACTGCGAGCTGGGCAACGGCTGGGGCCGCGGCCTGCCGATGGCGGCCGACAACCGGTCGATGTGGGACCGCGACAAGCAGCTGCTGGCCGACCCGGAGCTGCGGATGGGCTGCAACGAGACGGGCGCCTCCACCACTCTCTACCAGCAGTTCCTGAGGATCCGTCAGTCCTCGCCGCTGTTCTCGCTGCCGAGCGCGGCGGAGGTGCAGCGCCGGCTGTCGTTCCCGCTGTCCGGCACCGCGGGGGAGAACCCGGGCGTGATCACCATGCACCTGGACGGCACCGGCCTGAAGGGCGCGGAGAAGGGCCTCACGGTGGTGTTCAACGCCACTCCGACCGCGCAGACCCAGACCGTGGTCGGCCTGCGCGGCACCGCGCAGGCGCTGCACCGGGTGCAGGCCGCGGGCGCCGACCCGGTGGTCCGGAAGGCAGCCTTCGACCCGGCCTCGGGGACCTTCACGGTGCCGGGCCGGACGGTCGCGGTGTTCGTCCAGAAGTAATGGTTCCCCGCCGGTAACAGGGGTCTCACCTCCGGGTGGGGCCCCTTGCGGGATGGCCGAAAAGCATCGGTCGGGTCCGGCCGCCCGCCGGGCCGTTCCTGACGCCGTCCCAAATGCCGGACCATGGGCGGCCCTTGACGGTCTTGTAGGGCGGTCATAAATGAGTCAATCCGTGGCATGCATCTGTCATTCACGGGGTGTTTGCTGCCACGATTCCCCTCGCTGCGAAGACAGGTAGCCCCACTCACAGCCGGTGGAGCCCTCCCCAGGCCACCGGCACCCCGCAGCCCTGTACCGCGCCAATGCACCGCACCCCGCGCCGCGACCGGCGGCTGGGGCCCCCGCTGCGCCGCAACCGCGGCCAGATTCTCTCCACCGCTCGTGACCCCGCGACGGTCGGTAAAGGAGTCTCTGTATGTCTCGCTACACGCATGCCCGCGTGAGCATGGCCGCGCTCGCGGCCACCACCGCCATGCTGGTGACCGCGATCCCGGTTGCGGTGGCCCAGGCCGCCCCCGCCGGCCCGTCCGCGACGGCGCAGGTCGCCGACCAGCAGGCCGCCGCCGGGCGCGCCCAGCTGATCTCGGAGGCGGGCAACCGCTCCGCCCAGGTCGCCCAGAACCTGGGCCTGGGCTCCGCCGAGAAGCTGGTGGTGAAGGACGCGTCCAAGGACGCCGACGGCACCCAGCACTTCCGCTACGAGCGCACCTACAACGGACTCCCCGTCCTCGGTGGCGACATGGTCGTCCACCAGGCCGCCAACGGCACCACCAAGGGCGTCGACCGGGCCTCCACCGCGTCGCTGAACGGCCTCTCCACCACCCCGAAGCTGGCCGCCGCCAAGGGCCAGGCCACCGCGCTGGCCGCCGAGGCCAACTCCTCGGTCGAGACCGCGCCCCGCCTGGTCGTCTGGGCCGCCGACAACAACCCGCGCCTGGCGTGGGAGACCGTCGTCGCCGGCGTCCAGAAGGACGGCACCCCGAGCAAGCTGCACGTGCTCACCGACGCCACCACCGGCGACGTCATCCAGAAGTGGGAAGGCATCGAGACCGGCACCGGCACCGGCGTCTTCGTCGGCAACGTCACCATCGGCACCACGCTGTCCGGTTCGACGTACCAGCTGAAGGACGCGACCCGCGGTGGGATGTACACCACCAACATGAACAACGGGACCAGCGGCAACGGCACCCTGTTCACCAAGTCCACCGACACCTGGGGCGACGGCACCGCTGCCAACAAGGAGTCCGCCGCCGTCGACGCCCACTACGGCGTGTCGATGACCTGGGACTACTACAAGAACACCTTCGGCCGCAACGGCATCCGCAACGACGGTGTCGGCGCCTACAGCCGGGTCCACTACAGCAGCAACTACGTCAACGCGTTCTGGGACGACAGCTGCTTCTGCATGACCTACGGCGACGGCTCGGGCAACACCCACCCGCTGACCGAACTCGACGTCGCGGGCCACGAGATGACGCACGGCGTCACCTCCAACACGGCCGGCCTGAACTACTCGGGCGAGTCCGGCGGCCTGAACGAGTCCACCTCGGACGTGTTCGGCAACATGGTCGAGTGGTACGCCAACATCGCCAAGGACAGCCCCGACTACCTGGTCGGCGAGCTGATCGACATCAACGGCAACGGCACGCCGCTGCGCTACATGGACCAGCCCTCCAAGGACGGCTCCTCGGCCGACTACTGGTCCTCCACCGTCGGCAACAAGGACGTCCACTACTCGTCCGGCGTCGGCAACCACGCCTTCTACCTGCTGTCCGAGGGCAGCGGCGCCAAGGTGATCAACGGCGTCAGCTACAACTCGCCGACCTACAACAACATCGCGGTCACCGGCATCGGCCACGACAAGGCCGCCGCCATCTGGTACCGGGCGCTGACCACCTACTGGACCTCCACCACCAACTACGCGAACGCCCGGGCCGGCATGCTGTCCGCCGCGACCGACCTGTACGGCGCCAACTCGGCCGAGTACAACGCCACCGCGACCGCCTGGGCGGCCGTCAACGTCGGCTCGGTGCCCAGCACCGGCGGCCCGACCGTGACCAGCCCCGGCAACCAGTCGACCGCGCTGAACGCCTCGGTCAACCTGGCGATCAAGGCCACCGGCGGCACCGCGCCGCTGACCTACTCGGCCACCGGCCTGCCGACCGGCCTGAGCATCAACTCCTCGACCGGCGTGATCACCGGCACCGCCACCGCGGCCGGCACCTACAACGTCACGGTCACCGCGAAGGACTCCGCCGCCAAGACCGGCACCGCGTCCTTCACCTGGACCGTCACCTCGGGCGGCGGCGGCAGCTGCACCCCGGCTCAGCTGCTCGGCAACCCCGGCTTCGAGACCGGCACCGCCGCCCCGTGGACCACCACCTCCGGCGTGGTCGACAACTCCACCTCGCAGGCCGCGCACTCCGGTTCGTGGAAGGCGTGGATGGACGGCTACGGCTCCGCGCACACCGACAGCATCTCGCAGACCGTCACCGTCCCGGCCGGCTGCAAGGCGTCGCTGAGCTTCTGGCTGCACATCGACACCGCCGAGACCACCACGTCGACCGCGTACGACAAGCTGACCGTGACCGTCAACGGCACCTCGGTCGCCACGTACTCGAACCTCGACAAGAACACCGGCTACGTCCAGAAGACCATCGACCTGTCGGCCTACGCCGGCCAGTCGGTGACGGTGAAGTTCAACGCCGTCGAGGACGCCTCGCTCCAGACGTCCTTCGTGGTCGACGACACCGCCGTCCAGACCAGCTGACCCACCCTCGGTGACCGGTGCCCGGCAGCCGCTTCGGCTGCCGGGCACCGGCGCGCCCCGGGGTGTGAGGGGACGGAAACCTCCGGTTCATCCGAAACACCCCGGAAACACCGGTGACGACGGCGCGAAACCCCGCCCCGCGACACTCCCGCCATGCCCCTCGCTGACTCCCCGCCCACCCTGGACAGCGGCGACACCGCCTGGCTGCTGGCCTGCACCGCGCTCGTCCTGCTGATGACGCCCGGCCTCGCGCTGTTCTACGGCGGCATGGTGCGCACCAAGAGCGTGCTCAACATGATCATGATGAGCTTCGTGTCCATCGCCGTGGTCACCGTGGTCTGGCTGCTGGCCGGCTACACCCTCGCCTTCGGCCCCGACGCCGGCTGGGGGCTGATCGGCTCGCTCGACCACCTCGGCATGGCCGGCCTCACCCCGCACAGCGTCACCGGACACGTCCCCACCCTGCTGTTCGCGACCTTCCAGCTCACCTTCGCGATCATCACCGCCGCGCTGATCTCCGGCGCCATTGCGGACCGCGCCAAGTTCGGCTCCTGGGTGGCCTTCACCGCGGCCTGGACGCTGCTGGTCTACGTGCCCGTCGCGCACTGGGTGTTCGCCCCCGACGGCTGGATCCTGAAGAACCTCGGCGCGCTCGACTTCGCCGGCGGCACCGTCGTCGAGGTCAACTGCGGCGCCAGCGGCCTCGCCCTGGCCCTGCTGCTCGGACCCCGGCTGGGCTTCCGCAAGGAGGCGATGCGCCCGCACAGCCTGCCGCTGGTGCTGCTCGGCGCCGGACTGCTCTGGTTCGGCTGGTTCGGCTTCAACGGCGGCTCCGCGCTGGGCGCCAACGGCCTGGCGGCCGCCGCGGTCCTCAACACCCAGGCAGCCGGCTGCGCCGGACTGCTCGGCTGGCTGGTGGTCGAGAAGCGCCGCGACGGCCACGCCACCACCCTCGGCGCGGCCTCCGGCGCGGTCGCCGGACTGGTCGCCGTCACCCCGTCCTGCGGCAGCGTCGACCTGCTGGGCGCGCTGGTGATCGGCCTGGCCGCCGGCGTGGTGTGCTGCTACGCCGTCGGGTGGAAGTTCCGGTTCGGCTACGACGACTCGCTGGACGTGGTCGGCGTGCACTTCGTGGCCGGCGTCCTCGGCACCGTGCTGATCGGCGTGTTCGCCACCGCCGTGATGACCGGCGGCCCCGCCGGACTGCTGCACGGCGGCGGATTCGGCCAACTCGCCCGGCAGGCGACGGCCGTGCTGGTGGTCGCCGGGTACGCCTTCGGCGCGACCTACGGCATCGGCCGGGCGATCGACCGGGTGATGGGGTTCCGCGCCGCGCCCGAGCACGAACGCACCGGTCTGGACCTCGCCGTGCACGCGGAGACCGCGTACGATCACGGCGTCCTGAGCCACGGCTCCGCCCCCGTCCACCCGTACGGGACGGCCGCCTCACCCGCCCCAGCACCCGACAGGACCCGCCCGGTATGAAGCTGATCACCGCCGTCGTCAAGCCGTTCAAGCTGGACGAGGTCAAGACCGCGCTGCAGGAGATCGGCGTGCACGGACTGACCGTCACCGAGGCCAGCGGGTACGGGCGGCAGCACGGCCACACCGAGGTGTACCGGGGCGCGGAGTACCGGATCGACCTGGTGCCGAAGGTCCGGATCGAGGTGGTGGTGGAGGACGAGGACGCCGAGCGGGTCTGCGAGGCGGTGGTGGCCGCCGCCCGGACCGGGAAGATCGGCGACGGCAAGGTGTGGACGGTGCCGGTGGAGGACATCGTCCGGGTCCGCACCGGCGAGCGCGGGCCGTCGGCGATCTGACGGACGGTCAAGTGCGGGCAAAGTGACGGTCATCAATTCGGATGCGCCGGCCCGGCCGCCGGGCTAGGGTCCTTGCCATGTCCTTCTTCCACCAGATCTACGGCTGACGCGGCCGGGGCAGTGCCCCGAGCCTCGCGTCCCCCCGCCCCGGCGCCCTCCTGAGGGTGGTGCGCCGGCGGTGCGGTGTTCCCTTCCCGCCCCCGTAGACCGGAAGCAGGTGCTTCTTCCATGACCCGACGCGCCCATATCGCCATGATCGGCATCCCGGCGGTCAGCCACGTCCGCCCGAGCCTCGAAGTGATCCGCGAACTCGTCGCCCGCGGCCACCGCGTGACGTACTTCAACGACCCGGCGGCGGCCGAACTGATCGCCCCCACCGGGGCCGAACTCGTCCCGTACCCGTCCACCCTGCCGGTCGCCGACCACGACTGGCCGGAGGACCCGATCGGTGCCATGCGGGTCTTCCTGGAGGACGCGATCGCGATGCTGCCCCGGCTGCACGCGCACTACGACGCCGACCCGGCCGACCTCTACCTGTACGACATCGGCGCGTACGCCGCCCGGGCCCTCGCCGAGGCGCAGGGGCGGCCGATCGTGCAGCTCTCGCCCACCCTGGTCGGGTGGGACGGCTACCAGGAGGAGATCGGCGGCCAGCTCCGGCAACTCCCCGGCGCCGACGCCTACTTCGGCCGCTTCGCCGAGTGGCTGGCCGGGAGCGGCGCCACCACGGTGGACGTGGACGCGTTCTCCGGCAAGCCGGCGCGCGCCGTCGCGATGATCACCGAGGCGATGCAGCCGCACGCCGACCGGGTGGACCGCAAGGCCGTCGACTTCGTCGGCCCGTGCTTCGACCTGCGGGCGGAGCAGGGCAGTTGGCAGCGCCCGGCCGGCGCCGACAAGGTGCTGCTGGTGTCGCTCGGCTCGGCGTTCACCCGGCAGCCCGCGTTCTACCGCAACTGCCTGGCGGCCTTCGGCGGCCGCCCCGGCTGGCACGTGGTGCTGCAGATCGGCAAGCACACCGACCCGGCGGAGCTCGGAGAGATCCCGGCCAACGTCGAGGTGCACCCCTGGGTGCCGCAGCGGGCGATCCTGGAGCAGGCCGACGCCTTCGTCACCCACGCGGGGATGGGCGGCTGCGGCGAAGGGCTGCTGGCCGGCGTGCCGATGATCGCGGTGCCGCAGGCCGCCGAGCAGTTCATGAACGCCGACCGCCTGGTCGAACTCGGCGTCGCCCGCCGGCTGGACACCGAGGACGCGACGCCCGAGGCGCTCCGGTCGGCGCTCACCGACCTGCTGGAGGACGCCCAGGTGGCCGCCCGCTCGCGGGAGTTGAGCGCCCGCGCCGCCTCCGAGGGCGGCACCGCCCGGGCCTGCGACCTGATCGAGCAGGAGCTGGGTCGGGGCTGACGCACTCCCCTCCGGCCGCGGGGCGGGCCGCCCGCACGGCCGCGTACGCGGGGGGGGGGGGCGCGGGGGGGGGGGGGCGCGGGGCGCCCCCGCGCGCGGGCGAGTATATGCGGGGCCGGCGGGCGCGGGAGAGTTAGG
>NZ_JBHWDS010000061.1:0-46966 GCF_042734615.1 Kitasatospora sp. NPDC059646 | reverse complement strand
GCCCGGGCGGCCCGGCCGGCCCGGCAGGCCCGCCGTTCGGGCCCGGGCAACGAGGCCGTTCGGCCCTTCCGCCGCGGTTTCCGGCTTGGGGACAGTGAGCCCAGGTCAACAGGTCAGCTTTTGTCTGTGTGTCCGGCCCGCACGCGGCGGGCCGGTCGGGTTGGGCGTGGGTGCCCGGAGAGGCCGAGCGATGGAATCCGACGAGGTCATGCTTGCTGTCCGGCTCACCACCGCCGACCGGACGCTGCTGCGCCGGCTGGCGCACGGGCACCGGGGCGACGTGTCCGAGGTGGTGGCCGACGCCCTGCTGGACGTGCTGCCCTTCCTGCTCACCGGCGGCACGCCCCAACTCGCCGACGAGCTGCGGCGGTTCGCGCCGTGCGCGGTGACGGTGTGGCTGCCGCCGGAGCTCGCCGAGCTGCTGCCCGCGCTGGCCGACCGGATGGCGGCGCTGGGCGGCGTCCGGCCGGGCTCGCCGTGCGAGGCGCTGGGCACGGCCGTCCGGCTGTGGCTGCGCCAGGACCCGGCCCGGCTGGCGGCCGGCCTGCGCACCCTGCACCACGCGGACGTCCGCACCCACCACCTGCTCCACCGCGCCCAGCCCGTCGCCGCCTGACGCCGCCCCGGCACCGTCCCGAGGCCGTCCCCGGCGGGCGGCGCCGGGACGCCTCCGCCCCCGCCCGTCCTCGCCGCGGGGGCTTCGGCGTTCGCGCCCGCACGCCCCTCCGGGCCGCTCCGACGTCCGCCCGCGCCGATTCCGGGCCGACCCGCACCGCTTCCGGCCCGGATCCGCGCCGATGCGCGCTGCCGCCCGGTGGCCCGTCAGTCCCGGTCGGGACCGGGCCGTTCGGCTCGTGTGGGCCCGCGGACCGGGGACGTCGGGCCGTGCCGCGCGGGACCATCGGCCCTGGGGTGGCGGCCCGTCCGCGAACGAGCATGGAGCGCTGCCGCTCGGCGGGGTGCTCCACTCCCCGGAAGCACCTGCGGGCCGGGCGGTCCGGCATGCGCCACCGTCCGGCCCGGCCGTCGCCGGTCTCCTGTCATGGCAGGTGACGGCCCGTCGGGCGGTGGCGCCACCAGGTTCGGCAAGGACGAAGGAGGGCGGCCGATGGCTGCCATCGAGGCGAGTCGGGGAATGGCTGCGGCCGAGCCCCGGCGGAAACCGGGCAGCGCGCTGGTGCGGCTGCTCACCACCACCGATCACAAGACGATCGGCACGATGTATCTGGTCAGCGCGTTCGGGTTCTTCCTGATCGGCGGCGTGATGGCCCTGGTGATGCGCGCGGAGCTGGCCCGCCCGGGGACGCAGATCCTCTCCAACGAGCAGTTCAACCAGGCGTTCACCATGCACGGTTCGGTGATGCTGCTGCTGTTCGCGATGCCGCTGTTCACCGGCTTCGCCAACTGGATCATGCCGCTGCAGATCGGCGCCCCCGACGTGGCGTTCCCGCGGCTGAACATGCTGTCGTACTGGATGTTCATGTTCGGCTCGCTGATCGCCGCGGCCGGCTTCCTCACCCCGCAGGGCGCGGCGGACTTCGGCTGGTTCGCGTACGCGCCGCTGTCGGACGCGGTGCACTCGCCGGGCATCGGCGCCGACATGTGGATCATGGGCGTGGCGTTCAGCGGCTTCGGCAGCGTGCTCGGTGCGGTCAACTTCATCACCACGATCATCTGCATGCGCGCGCCCGGCATGACGATGTTCCGGATGTCGATCTTCGCCTGGAACGTGCTGCTGACCTCGCTGCTCGTGCTGATGGTCTTCCCGGTGCTGGCGGCGGCGCTGCTCGCCCTGGAGGCCGACCGCAAGTTCGGGGCGCACGTCTTCGACCCGATGAACGGCGGGCCGATGCTGTGGCAGCACCTGTTCTGGTTCTTCGGCCACCCCGAGGTGTACATCCTGGCGCTGCCGTTCTTCGGCATCGTGTCCGAGGTCATCCCGGTGTTCAGCCGCAAGCCGATGTTCGGCTACTCCGGCCTGATCGCCGCGACCATCGCCATCGCCGGCCTGTCGGTGACCGTCTGGGCGCACCACATGTACGTCACCGGCCAAGTGCTGCTGCCGTTCTTCTCGTTCATGACCTTCCTGATCGCCGTGCCGACGGGCGTGAAGTTCTTCAACTGGGTCGGCACCATGTGGAAGGGCTCGCTGTCCTTCGAGACGCCGATGCTGTGGGCGACGGGCTTCCTGGTCACCTTCCTGTTCGGCGGTCTGACGGGCGTTCTGCTGGCCGCGCCGCCGCTGGACTTCCACGTCTCCGACTCGTACTTCGTCGTCGCCCACTTCCACTACACGCTGTTCGGCACCGTGGTGTACGCGATGTTCGCCGGATTCCACTTCTGGTGGCCGAAGTTCACCGGGCGGATGCTCGACGAGCGGCTCGGCAGGATCACCTTCTGGACGCTCACCGTCGGCTTCCACACCACCTTCCTGGTCCAGCACTGGCTCGGCGCCGAGGGCATGCCCCGCCGCTACGCCGACTACCTGGCCGGTGACGGCTTCACCGCCCTCAACACGATCTCCACCATCGGCTCGTTCCTGCTCGGCCTGTCGATCCTGCCGTTCCTGTACAACGTGTGGAAGACCGCCAAGTACGCGCCCAAGGTGGAGACCGACGACCCGTGGGGCTGGGGCCGGTCCCTGGAGTGGGCGACCTCCTGCCCGCCGCCGCGGCACAACTTCGGCAAGCTGCCGAAGATCCGCTCCGAGTCCCCGGCGTTCGACCTGCACCACCCGGAGATCGCCGCCGCGGACTACCTCGACAACCACGGCACCCCGGCGCCGCACCTCGCCGACGTCACCCCGGCCCGGTTCGACCTGCCGGAGCGCGAGCGCCGCCGCCTCGGCTCCGCCGCTTCCGAGGACTGAGCCGGCCCTTCCGTCCGCCGGCCGACGCCGGCCGACGGCCCATCGACCGCCGTCCCCGCCCCGCCGTCTCCCCCGGTCCGGGGCGGGGCGGGGACGGCACCCCTCAGCACTGGAGGACCCGCCATGGCCCACCCCGTCCTGGCCCTCGGCACCGCCGTTCTCACCGCCGCCGGCAGCGCCTGGTACCTGCCCGCGCTGCTCGACCTGCGGGCCGGCGCCGACCGCCCGCGCGCCGTCCGCCTGGCCGCCACCGGCTGCCTGCTGTGGTGGTGCGGACTCGGCGCGGCGGCGCTGCTGCTCGCCACTCCGCTCAGCTGGCAGGTGCCGCTCGGCGCGGCCCTCACCGGCGCCCTGTCCGGTCTGGCGCTGCGCGCCCTCGCCGCCGCCGAACGCCGCGCCGACCTGCGCGAACAGGACCGCATCTGGGGCGGCTCGCCGTACGAACTGCCCGCCGTCCGCGGCGTGCGACCGTCGCCCGCCGCCGTCGGCTGGGTGACCGGCGGCCTGGCCGTGGCCGCCGCGACCGCCGCCGCCACGCTGCTCGCCGGACGGACGGGGCCGGCCGGCTCCGCCGTCGTCACCGTCGCCGGGTCGGTCGGGCTGTGCCTGCTGATCCTGCTGGTCGCCCTGAACCGCACCCGCCCGCACTGACCCGCCCTCTCCCCCTCTCTCCCCGGAGGAAGCACAGTCATGGACGTCGCCGAGTCGATCACCCTGCACCCGGCCGGACTGCCGGGCGAGGCGGCCGCTCTCGCCCGGGCCCGGATCGCCGCCGTCGCGCAGGACGCCTCCGCGCTGGTCGAAGCCGTCCGGATCCGGCTGGCCGCCGCGCCGGGACGGGTGCTCGCCCAGGTCAACGCCGAGGTGGACGGCCGCCGGATCCGGGTCCAACTGGCCGCCCGCGGCGTCGGCGAGGCCGCCGACCGGCTCGCGGACGGACTGCGCCAGCGCATCCGCGCCGTCTCCGCGAGCTGGCGGCCGCGACCGTGGCCCTCCGGCGACCGCGCCGTGGGCGTGCCCGCGACCGGCAGCGAGCGCATCGTGCGCGTCAAGTCGCCTTCGCTGGTGTGGTGTTCGCCCGACGCGGCGGTGCGCACCCTGGACGCGATGGACTACAACGCCCATCTGTTCACCGACCCGGCGACCGAGACCGACGCCGTCGTCCACCGGGTCGGCCCCACCGGCTACCGGCTGGCCCGCACCCTGCCGGCCGCGCCGCCGCAGCGCCCCGCGACACCGCTGACGCTCAGCCCGCACCCGGCACCGCCGCTGACCGACCGTCAGGCCGCGGCCCGCCTCACCGCGGCCGAACTCCCCTACCTCTTCTTCACCGACCCGGCCACCCGCCGCGGCCGCCTCCTCTACCGCCGCCTCGACGGCGACCTCGGACTGGTCGTCCCGGCCGGCTGAGAAATCCTGGTGAGAGGCCCTCCGTCACCCGCTAGAGTCCGGACTCGTGCAGCAGCGGGTGACGGTTCATCATGTCCGTACCGGGCCGACCGAGTACCGGGTGATCCGGGCCGCCGACGGCCCCGGGCGGCTCGTCCTCCTCGACCGCCACCACCTGCTCGACATGTACGCCGACCTCGACGGGCTGACCCGGCTTGCGGCGCTCTGGTCCCTGGCCGCCCGCTCCGCGCGCTCCCTGGTCCACCTGCCGCTGCGCGGCCGGCCCGCCCCGGCCGGCTACCACGACGGCCTCCCGAACGAGATCCCGCCGGTCGCCCTGGACGTCCTCCTGGTCCACCACAGCCTCCAGTTCCGCCCCGCCGACTGGAAGGCCCTCCGCAACCGCCTCGGCCCCGGCCGCCCCCACACCACCGCCACGCCGGACCAGGACTTCCCCGCCGAGTACGGCTCGGTCCGCCGCCGCCCCCACGACCACCTCCGCTTCGACCGCGCCGCCCGCACCCTGGTCGTCACGGGCAGCCCCGCCGCCTTCCGCTTCGAGGGCACCGGCCTCCGCCGCCTCCTCACCGACGCCCCCGCCGCCCACCGCACCTGGCCCGCCACCCACCAGTGCACCGAACTCGACGCCGGCCCCTGGCTCACCTACCCCGTCCACACCCCGGTCCCCCGCCGCATCCACCTCCAGTACTGCCCGGACTGGCAGCTCTGACGGCCGCTCGGCGCGAACGGACCCGGCGGGGCACGCAAGCCGCGCAGGGGGGCACGTGGGAGGGGCAGGGGTCTTTCGCGGCCCGTCCGGGGGTCGTCTCCGGCCCCGTGCGGGCCACCTTCGCCGCCCGCGCGGACCGTCCAACACGCCCAAGGGGACGAGGACTTAACCGGGGTGCCGCCACCAGAGGTTCCAGCTGCCGTTGGCGCCGGACGAGCAGTAGAAGTACTCGTTGGCCTCGCCGGTGAGGTTGCCGTAGGCGATGTTGTTCCAGTACGCGCGGCCGACCTGGCAGTCGTTGTACGAGCTGCCGCCGTTCTGGTATTGGATCCACAGTTCGTTGACGTAGGTGGCAGCGGGTGCCTCCGAGACCGTCGTGCCCGTCGGAGCTGCGACGGCTGCGCCGGCGCCTCCGGCGAGCGCTGCGGCAGACGCCGCGACGGTCAGCGCCACCACGGCCGACGCTCGCTTCATCCTCAAGAACATGGTGCGGTTCCCCACCTTCCGTTGATTGCCCACGAAGAGTTGTGTCCGTCGGGTGTGCCGCCCGGCTCACACGTTGTGCCGCCACCACAGATTCCAGGAACCGTTGGCACCGGGCGCGCAGTAGAAGTACTCGTCGTTCCCGCCGTTGGGGTTGCCGTAGTAGACGTTGTTGAAGTGGACGATTCCGAGCTGGCACTGATTCCAGGCAGTCGCTGCCTGGGTGTACGAGAAGTACAGCTCGTTGATCGTGCTGGCCACGGCGCTCGGAGCCGCCGTCGCGGTGCCGGTGCCCGCGGTGAGGGCCGCGGCGGAGGCGACCAGCGCCACCGCGACGGCCGAGGTTGCTCGCTTCAGTCGGGAATACATGCGCGTGTCCTCACGTGGTGGGTGAGAGCCTGAGCCCTGGTGTGCGGATCCATGGCCGAACCGGTGCTCTCTCAGGCCGGCTGACGGGCCTTCACCGGGTGGCCGGTGCCCATATCCTGGTCCGGATCGACCTGCGGGACATCCGTCAAATGACGGTTGAGGTCGACCGGTACAAGGGTGCGCGACGTAAGAAGCCCCGCGCCGTCCGGTGCGTGGGGCAGGCGGGGGGGGTTCGACGACGGACCCTAGAGCCAGTCGCGCTTCTTGAAGATGAAGTAGAGGCTGGCGCAGACCACGCCCATCAGCGCGATGGCGAAGGGGTAGCCGAAGGCCCAGTGGAGTTCGGGCATGGAGTCGAAGTTCATGCCGTAGACGGTGCCGATGAGGGTGGGGGCGAAGAGGATGGCGGCCCAGGAGGAGATCTTCTTGATCTCGTCGTTCTGGGCGTGGCCGGCCTCGGCGAGTTGCTTCATCTCCTCGTTCTGGCGCTGGGAGACCAGGGTGGCGTTGACGGTGAGGATGTTCTGGAGCATCTGGCGGAAGCCGTCGACGCGTTCGGCGGCGTAGGTGGCGTGGTCGGCGACGTCGCGCAGGTAGCGCTGGAGTTCCTCGTCGGTGCCGTACTTCTGGAAGCCGGCTTCGAGGGCGCGCATGATCTCCAGCAGGGGGCCGGTGGCGCGCTGGAGTTCGATGACTTCGCGGGAGAGTTCGTAGATGCGGCGGGAGACCCGGGGGTCGCCGCCGAAGACCTCGGTCTCGATCTCGTCGATGTCGTGCTGGAGGCCGGCGATGACGGGGGCGTAGCCGTCGACGACGGCGTCCAGGACGGCGTAGAGGACGGCTTCGGGGCCGAGGGCGAGGAGTTCGGGGTCGGCTTCGAGGCGGCCGCGGATCATCGACAGGTCGGGCGACTGGGAGTGGCGGACCGTCAGGACGAAGTCGGGGCCGACGAAGAGGTGGATCTCGCCGAAGTCGACCTCTTCGACGTCGTCGAGGTAGCGGGCGGCGCGCAGGACGACGAACAGGGTGTCGCCGTAGCGTTCCAGCTTGGGGCGCTGGTGGGCGACGATGGCGTCCTCGACGGCGAGTTCGTGCAGGTCGAACTTCTCGGCGGCTTCGACGAGTTGGGCTTCGGCGGGCCGGTAGAGGCCGATCCAGGCCATGGTGCCGGGCTTGCCCGGGAGTTCGCGGTAGATCTCGGCGAGGCTGGCCGGCGCCTCTATCCGCCGGCCGTCGCGGTACACGGCGGCGTCGACGACGGAACGCTCCAGCGTGACGGGCTGGTCGTCGTCCTGGTTCTGGTCGGAGCGCGGGTCCATGGAGTGCTCGGGGGCCGGCGAGCGGTCGGCGGCGGGCCGGGTGGTGCGGCTGAACGGTCGCTTGCTCGCGCGCACGGCGCGCACTCGCCAGTCGGACATGGCGGGTACCTCCACGGGTCTGGGTCCGTCGCGCCCGCACGGCGGGGTGGGACGGCCGGCCCCGAAGGTCGTCCGCGCGCACGCAGGCGGACCGGGGGAACGCGAGGCGGCGTTCAGCGGGCGGTGCGCGGGCGGGGGTTACGGGGGCCGGGAGCGGTTGAGAACTGCCCGGAGCGGGGCCGACTTCGGCCCGGACTACTGCACTCCACTGCTCTCACCTCCGTACCTTCCGGACGCACCGGGCGTCACGACCGTCGCCCAGTGTAGCCCCGCCCTCCCCCGCCTCCCGGCCACGGGGCCGGTCACGCGGCGTCGCGCCGTGCCGCGGCGGTCCCGGCCGTGGCGGCCCGGATGCGCACCTGGTCCGCCGGGTCGCGGATCCGCCGCACCGCCCGGCCGACGGCGAGCACGCCGCGCGCGGGCGGCGCGACGTCGCCGATGACGGGGTTCTCGGTGAGCCGGGCCGGCCGGCCGAGGTCGTGGCCGTCGAGGGTGGCGAGGGAGTCGGTGACCCGGCACGTCCGCTGCGGCATCAGCGCCCGTGGTGCCCGCTGGGCTTCGGACCGGCCGTCCGCAGCCGGCCGAGGCCGGGCCCGCGGGCCGGCACCTCGCGCCTCCGCACCAGCGGCGCGGGCCGCCGACCGGACGGCGGCAGAACGGAACTGACGGCGTCGAGGGCACGGGGCACGGGCCCGTCGGCGGCGGAGACGGTCGAGCCGGGCGCGGGGCGGTCCATGGTGGCGAGCAGGGTGTCGGGGCCGGTCCGGGTCGGCCCGATCCGGGCGGTGCCGGTGTGCGCGCAGGCCGCGCCGTGGTGGCGCGGGCAGGCGGACTCGACGCGCGGCCCGTCGACGTGGATCGACCACTCGCCGTCCGGGGTGCGGTGCCGCACGCTGCGGTACGGGCCGGAGCCGCTCTGCGGGAGGCCCCGCAGCGCGAGGACGCGCCCGGTGTCGAAGGGCAGCCCGAGGACGGCCCGGCCCCGCGCGTGCTGGTATCCGTCCCACGGGCTGCCGCCCTGCCCGGTCGGCGGGTGGGACAGGTGCGACGCCGGGTCGACCATGGCGACCACCTCCCTCCCGACGGGTGCTGTCGCTCCCCCGGCCTCCCACCGGGCCGCGCGGCCCGGACGCCGCAGCGGTCCGCTCGCCGACACCTCACTCGGGAGACACGGCCGTGGTCCGCCGCCCGGCGAAAATCGGTGTCGGGCGGAGGGCAGGTGATGGCAGGCTCCGAACCATGATCGATCCGACCGCCGCCACCGCCCCGGCCGACACTCCCGCCGACGACCCGGCCCCCGCCGGCGCCCCGACCGCCGACGACCCGGCCCCCGCCGGCGCCCCGACCGCCGACGACCCGGCCCCCGCCGGCGCCCCGACCGCCGACGACCCGGGCGCCGGCACCGAGCCGGGCGACATCGTGATCAGCACGCTCGCCGAGCGCCCGACGCTGATCCCGCGCCTCTACGAGTTCACCGACGCCTGGCCGGCGTTCGTCGAGCACGATCCGGTGGCGGACGCCTTCATGGGCCACGTGGCGACGGCGTTCCCGGAGCACTGCGTGGTGGCGACCGACGGCGACCGGGTGGTGGCGCGGGGAATGAGCGCGCCGTTCGACGGCCGGCTCCCCGGGCGGGACGAACTGCCGGACCGGGGCTGGGACCAGGTGCTGGCGTGGGCGTTCTACGACCGGCGCCGGGAGCGGGCCGCGACGGTGGTCAGCGCGCTGGAGATCACGGTCGACACCGGGTACCTGGGCCGCGGCCTGTCGTACCGGCTGCTGCACGCGCTGCGCGCAGCCGCCGCCGCGCAGGGTCACCGCGAGCTGCTGGCGCCCGTCCGGCCGACGGCGAAGCACCTCGAACCGCACGTCCCGATGTCGGAGTACGTGGGCCGCCGCCGCGCGGACGGCCTGCCCGAGGACCCGTGGCTGCGGGTGCACGTCCGGGCGGGCGGCGAGATCGTGCGGGTCGCGCCGGCGTCGATGACGGTCAGCGGTTCGCTGGCGCAGTGGCGCGACTGGACGGGGCTCCCGTTCGACCGGGACGGTGCCGTCGAGGTGCCGGGCGCGCTCGCCCCGGTGCACTGCGACCTCGCCCAGGACCACGCGGTGTACGTGGAGCCCAACGTGTGGGTCCGCCACCGCACCTGAGCGCCCGGATTCCGCCGCGCGGTGGCCATCGGGCCGGTCCCCCGCACCGGGCGACCGGCCGGATGACGTGGCGTCAACTCCTCGGCCTCAGCCGGGTGGAGGCCAGGACGGCGACCAGCACGAGGGCGGTGTTCGCGAGGACGGCCAGCACGATGCCGGTCAGGATGCCGTGCGCGGGGGCGGCGGCGGTGACGATCGCGCTCATCACGGGGGTGCCCAGGGTGATGCCGATCTGCTGGGTCATGGTGGCGAGTCCGGCGGCGGTGCCCTGTTCGCGGTCGGGCAGGCCGGCGGTCGCGGTGACCATGAAGCCGACGATGACCAGCATGTTGCCGACGCCGCCGACGAAGGTGGCGGGCAGCAGCAGCCACAGCCACCCCGCGCCGGGGCCGAGCAGCAGCAGGGCGCCGGTCGCCGCGGCCTGCGCGAGGCCGCCGGCCAGCAGGGCGCCGCGGGTGCCGAGGCGGGCGATGGCCCGGGCGGCGAGGGTGCCGCCGAGGACGGTGCCGAGGCCGAGGACGCCGAAGGAGAGCCCGGCGGCGAGGGCGGAGAAGTCCAGCACCTCCTGCAGGTAGAGGGTGAGCAGGAAGACCAGCGAGGTCTCGGTGAGGAAGGCCAGCAGGCCGATCAGGTTGCCGAGCCGGACGGTCGGGCGGCGCAGCACGGCGGGCGGGACGAGCGGTGCGGCGGCGCGGCGTTCGACGGCGGGGAAGACGCCGAGCAGGGCGGCGCCGAGCAGCAGGACGGGCAGGGCGGTGGGGTGGGTCCAGCCGTGCCGGCCGGCCTGGGTGAGGCCGAGGACGGCGGCGAGCAGGCCGAGGGTGACGGTGATCGCGCCGGGCAGGTCGAGGCGTTGGCGGGCGTCGGCGTCGGGGCGGCTCTCGGCGAGGACGCGGGGAGCGGTCAGCAGGACGGCGAGCGCGACCGGGACGTTGATCAGGAACGCCCAACGCCAGGACAGCAGGTCGGTGAGGACGCCGCCGAGGACCGCGCCGGCCGTGAAGCCGGCCGACATCAGGGCCCCGTTGAGGCCCAACGCCCGTTCGCGGAGCGGGCCTTCGGGGAACGCGGTGGTGAGCAGGGCGAGTCCGGCGGGGGTGACGGCGGCGGTGGCGAGGCCCTGGGCGACGCGGGCGGCGATCAGCACGGCCGGGTCGGTGGCGAGGCCGCCGGCGAGCGAGGCCGCGGCCAGCAGGGCGAGTCCGAGCAGGAACAGCCGTCGGCGGCCGTACAGGTCGGCGGCCCGGCCGAACAGCAGGGTGAATCCGGCGGCGGGCAGCGCGAACGCGGTGGCGATCCATTGGAGGCGGCCGATCGGCAGGCCCGTGCCGGTGCCGATCGCGGGCAGTGCCACGTTGAGGATGGAGAAGTCCACGGCCAGCATGAACTGGGCCACCAGCAGCACGACCAGGACCACCAGGGTCCGTCCGGCCGGGCGTGGCGCCGTCTGCGGCGCGGCCGGACCGGCCAGGCGAGTTGTCGACATGTCAATCAACCTTCCGACGGGAACGAGCACGTCGTGTGCTCCGGGAACCTCGGGAAGGAGCCTGCGCCGTCCCGGCGGACCGAGGCAGCCCCCGGCCGAAGCCACCCTCCGGGAAGGTGGCACTGGCAGGGTCACCCTCCGGCGCAGACGGGCCCGACCTGCGGCGGGCACACTGGTGCGCATGCACACTTCGACCGATCTCGGGGAGTTCCTGCGCAGCCGTCGGGCCCGACTCCGGCCGCAGGACGTGGGGCTGAACGCGACGGACAGCCGCCGCCGGGTGCCGGGCCTGCGCCGGGAGGAGCTCGCGCTGCTGGCCGGCGTGAGCGTCACCTACTACACCCGGCTCGAACAGGGGCAGAGCGTCAACGCCTCGGACGGCGTGCTGGACGCGGTGGGCCGCGCGCTGCGCCTGGACCGCGACGAGCAGGCCCATCTGCGCGACCTGGCCCGTCCCCGGAAGGCCGCGAGCCGGGGGGCGGCGGCGAAGCCGGACCGGGTGCGGGCCGCAACCCGGCAGTTGATCGCGGCGATGGACCGCGTCCCGGCCGTGGTGCTGGACCGCCGCAACAACGTGCTGGCGTGGAATCCGCTCGGGCACGCCCTGCTGGCGGGGCACCTGGACCGGGACAGTCCGGACCGTCCGGCCGAGCGGCCGAACCTGACCAGGCTGCTGTTCCTGGACCCGCACACCCGGGAGCTGTACGCCCACTGGGAGAGCGAGACCAGGGTGGCCCTGGCCGCGTTGCGGCTGACCGTCGGCCGCCACCCGGAGGACCGGCAGCTGGCCGAACTGGTGGGTCATCTGGCCATCCACAGCCCGGAGTTCGCCGCGCTGTGGGCCCGGCACCCGGTGCGCGAGTGCACGGTCGGCAGCAAGTCGTTCCACCATCCGCTGGTCGGCGAGCTGGAGCTGGCCTTCGAGAGCCTGACCACCTCGGACGGCAGCGGCCACCGGGTGCTGCTGTACAGCGCCGAGCCCGGCTCGCCGTCCGCCGCGGCGCTCGGCCTGCTGGCCGGCACCCTGCACTGACGGCCGGCCCGGCCCCGGGCCCGGCGGGATCCGGAATTCGGCGACCGTCGGCCGGAGTTCGCTGATTTGATGTCCGCAGGACGATCGGCGGCTCGCGGGGGGCGCGATGGCTCAGGCTGGTGACCGGCAGGGCGGGGGCGGGCAGCCGCGGCTGCGGCCGCCGGGGCGGTACCGCCGGTGGCGGGCGGCGGGCGCGGTGTTCGCGGCCGGCGCGCTGGCGGTGTGCGCGTCGGCGGAGTTCGTCGGGGTGTCGGCGCCCGTGGCGGCGGTGCTGAAGGCGCTGGCGATCGTGGTGTGGGCGGCGGTGCTGGTCAGGATGGCCGTGCGGGCGCTGTCGCCCGTCACGGTGGTGGTCCACCCGCGGTTCCTCGAACTGAGCGGCGGGATGCGGAGGGTGCGGCTGCCGTGGGAGGCGGTCGAGGGCCTGTGCCTGCTGCCGGTCCGCGGCTTCGCCGCGTCGTACGGATCGCCGCAGTGGCGCGGCTCGTTGCTGGTGCGCACCGCGGAGGGCAGCCCGGCGGCGCTGACCGGGCGCGGCCCGCTGCGCTGGTCGGCGCCGTGGCAGGGCATCGTGGTCGACCTGGCCCCGCTGGCGGTGCCGAAGGAGCGGCTCGACGAGCTGTTCACGCCGTTGGCGTCGGACAAGTGGTGCGGAACGACCCGGCTTCCGGACGGGCCCGGCGGGGCGTCGGTGTTCGCGGCCGGCGCGCTGCTGTCCTGGCCGGGCCGGGTGCTGCTGCGGATGCGCCGGTCGGTGGTGGTGCTGGGCACGGTCGCCTCGTTCGTGGCGCTGCGAGCGTCGGAGCCGCAGGCGTCGTTCGCGCCGGCGCTGCCGGTCGCGATCGCGATGTTCGTGCTGCTCTTCTCGGGGACCGGGTGGCTGCTGCTGCGGTGGTCGCACCACTGCGAGCTGCGGGTGGAGCCCCGGGGCGTGGTGGTGGCCGTCGCGGGGCGGGAGCGGACCGTGCCGTGGACCGAGATCACCTCGCTGGAGGCGGTGCAGCGTGCCGGGTCGCCCGGCGGGCCGCGCCACGGGACGACGTGGGTGGTGGCCCGGCTCGGCCCGGAGGCGAACCTCCCCGCGCCGCTGCCGCACTGGCGGTGCCGGGCGGACGGTCGGGCCGTGGAGCTGCTGCCGGTGCACTCGCCGGTGCACGGTCACCTGCACGGACTGACCGTCTTCCCCGCGCAGTTGACGGACGCGCTGACGCCGTACGGCTCGAACCTGCTGTCCGCCGGCACCCAGCGGGCCGAATCGGCCACCGGGGAGGCCGTCACCGTCAGGGTCGGGCACAGCCGCCGGTCGGCCCACCGGACCCTGGCGTCGGCGCTGCGCGCCGCGCCGCCGGACCGGCCGCTGCGGCTGCTGATCGAGCCGGGCCGGTACCGGGAGGCGGGGCCGCTGGTGCTGTCCGGCACCGTCGAACTGTTCCGGGCGGAGGGCGAGGGCCAGGTGGTGATCGAGGCCCCGGAGCAGTCCGCCGTGGAGTGCGAGGGCCATGTCACGTTCGACTCGGTGACGGTGGAGGGCCGCGGTGCGGCCGCGCTGGTCGTCACCGGCCGACTCGAACTGCGCGACTGCCGGATCGACGCGCCGGGCGAGTACGCGCTGCGCGCCGCCCAGGGCGCCGAGGTGGTGCTGCGGGACTGCGAGATCTTCGCGGGCCGGACCGAACTCGTGGGCGCGACCGGCAGGTTGACGCGTACCCGGTTCGTCGCGTCCCGGGACCACGCGCTGGTGGTGAAGGAGCGTTCGCAGGTCGAGCTGGTCGACTGCGCGGTGACGGACAGTCGGGGCCGCGGCGTCGACGTGACGCGTTCCACGGCGGAGATCCGCGGCTGCGAGTTCCGCGGCACGGGGGACACCGCCGTCGCCGTGGGCGACCACGCGGAGGTGCAGATCGTGGGGTGCCGGATCGACGAGGTCCACGCGGCCGGCCTCGCCTTCGACCAGCAGGCGCGCGGCACCGTCCAGGACACCACCGTCAACGGCGCCGGCACCGGCCTGTACGTGGCGCGCGGCGCCGACCCGAGGGTCCGGGACTGCCAGTTCGCGCACTGCCGGACCAGCGGCGTGGTCGTCGAGGACCAGGGGCGCGGGCGGCTGGAGAAGTGCCGGGTGGAGAACGCCGGCCAGAGCGGCATCAGCGTCGCCTCCAGCGGCATCCCCGCGGTCCACGACTGCGTGGTGGCGTTCGGCGTCACCGGTGTGACCGTGCACAAGGCGCGCGGCGACTTCACCCGGCTGCGGGTGCACGACCAGTCCGGAACCGCCGTCGTGGTCCAGGAGGGCTCGGTGGTGGAGCTGACCGAGCTGCGCCTGGAGCGCTGCAAGGACGGCGTGTTCGGGCACGGCACCGGAGTGACGGTCCGGCTGGTCGGCGCGGTCGTCACGAACGTTGCCGCCTCGGGACTGGCGCTGCAGGACGCCGCCCGCGCCACCGTCGAGCACCTCACGGTCGAGGGGGCCGGCCTGTTCGGCCTCAACTGCCGTGACAACAGCCGTCTGACGGCCCGGGACTGCACGGTGACCGAGCCGGGCGAGGCCGGCCTGCTGGTGCTCAGCAACAGCACGGTGGACATCGCCGGCCTGGAGGTGTCCGGCGGCCGGCAGCACGGCATCTGGGCGCGCGACAGCGGTCAGTTGGTCCTCACCCGGGTCCGGGTGCACGGCGCCGGCGGCGACGGCATCCGCCTGGAGGACGGCGTGTACGGCAAGCTGACGGACTGTGAGGTGACGGGCTGCACCGGCGAGGCGGTGGTCCCGAACGATCGGATGGTGCTGGAGGACATCCGCACCGGCGCCACCGCGGACGACCTCCTGCGACCCGAGGCCGGGCCGATCGCCGAACTGGAGAGCATGATCGGGCTCGCCGAGGCGAAGCGGCAGGTCGAGGTGCAGATCGACCTGCTCCGGCTGGCCCGCTGGCGCACGGACGCCGACCTCCCGCCGCCGCCGCGGGCGCACCACCTGGTGTTCTCCGGCCCGCCCGGCACCGGGAAGACCACCGTGGCCCGGCTGTACGGGCAGATCCTGGCCGCGCTGGGCGCCCTGAAGAAGGGCCACCTGGTGGAGGTGGCGCGCGGCGACCTGGTCGGCGAGTACCTCGGGCACACCGCCCAGAAGACCCGCCAGGCGTTCGACCGGGCCTCCGGCGGCGTGCTGTTCATCGACGAGGCGTACAGCCTGGCCCGGCGGTTCGGCTCGAACAGCGACTTCGGACAGGAGGCGATCGACGTCCTCACCAAGCTGATGGAGGACCACCGGGACGACGTGGTGGTGATCGCGGCGGGCTACACCGAGGAGATGCGGGCCTTCCTCGACTCCAACCCCGGCCTGCGCTCCCGGTTCTCCCGCATCCTGGAGTTCGACCCGTACGACCCGGCCGAGCTCACCGAGATCGTGGCCCTGGAGGCCGGACGGCACGCGTACCGCCTCGCCCCGGGCGTCGCGGAGCGGCTCACCGAGCGGTTCGGCCGGCGGGAGCTGCGCGGCGACCCGGCCAACGCCCGTGACGCGCGGACGCTGCTGGAGGAGATGGTCGAACGCCAGGCGTCCCGGCTGGCGGGCGGGGACACGCCGAGCCGGGAGGACCTGACGGTGCTGCTGGTGGAGGACATTCCCGAGGAGGACAGCTGGCTGTGAACCGCGACGAGGCGCTCGACCTGCTCGCCGCCCGCCTCGCCGCGGTGGAGGCCGACGAGGCGGCCGCGGCCTGGTTCGCCACCGCCGAGGCGTTCGCCGCGACGGCCGTCCTCCGGGCCGGTGGCGTGCCGCCCGCCGCGGACCCTCCGTTCGAGGTCGCCCTGGTGCTGGGCTGGAGCGACCTGTACGGATACGCGGCCGGCGACGGAGACCCGTCGCTGCTCGGCGAAGCGCTGCTCTGCCTGCTCGTGGTCCGGCTGCACGAACCGGAGCGGGTCCCGCCCGACTTCGCCCCCGCCCTCGCCGCGGCCGCCGGTGAGCCGGTGGGCGCGGACGGGCCGGGCGTCGAACAGGCGAACGGCGTCGCGGCTGCCGTGCTGGCCGCGCACCTGCGCTGGCAGCACCCCGGCGCGCCCGCCCTCGCCGCCGCGCTGCTGCGCCGGGCCGCCGACGACTGCCCGGCGGACGACCCGATGCGCGGCACCGTGCTGTCCGACCTCGGCCTGGCGCTGGTCCACGACTGGTTCGACCGCGGCGCGCTCCCGTCGCTCGCCGAGGCCGTGCGGGCCGGCCGCGCCGCCGTGGCCGCCGCCCCGGACGCACCGGGCGAACAGGCCCGCCGGCACGGCAACCTGGCCACGGCGCTGCGCATCCGCTCCACCGCCGACCCCGGCGCAGGGCTCGTCGCCGAGGCCGTCGCCGAGGCCCGCACCGCGATCGACCTGTGCCCGCCCGACGACCCCCGACTGGCGACCTACCGGGCCGAACTCGGCACCTGCCTGGCCCTTACCGGCGTGCTCGACGACCGTGCCGCACTGCCGGAGGCGGCCGCCGTGCTCCGCGAAACGGTCCGCACCGACGGCCCCGGCGCCCCCGGACTCACCGACCGGCTCTCCTACCTGGGCATGGTGCTGATCGGCCGGGCCGCCGTCGAGTCCGACCCCGGCCTCCGGGCCGAAGGGATCGCGTACTGCCGGCAGGCCGTCGCCGCGGCCGACAGCGCGGCCGCGCGACTCCAGTACCTGCACAACCTGGGCCTCGCCCTGATCGAGTTCGGCACCGGCGACGACGCCGAAGCCCTCGCCGCGGCCCTGGAGGCGGCCGAACTCGCCCCCGCCGGCAGCCCGGCACTCGCCGCCGCGGCCCTGACGCTGGCCCGCATCGCCCTGACCAGGCGTCACCTGGCCGGCGGGCGACCGGAGGACCTGGCGGCAGCCGTGGCCCGCGGCACCGAGGCGCTCGACGCCACCCCGCCGGAACTCACGGCGCTCCGCCTGGAGCGGGGCTCGACACTCGCCGACCTGCTGCTGGCGCAGGCGCAGTCCGCAGGGGCCGACGACCCGTCGGCCGAACCGATCGCGCTGCTGCACCGCCTCGTCGGGGAACTGCCGGGGCCGTCGGGCCACCGCGCGACGGCGCTGCGCCACCTCGCCGACCACCTGCTCGAGTCCGCCGCGCAGCACGGCCGGAACGACCGGGCGGCCGAGGCCGCGGACCACTACCGGGAGTGCCTCGCGCTGCCCTCCCCCGGCGTGCACTTCGAGGCCGACGTGCGCTTCTCGCTGGCCACGGCCCTGCTGCTGCCGGCCGCCCCGGACGACGAAGCCGCCTGGCAGCAGGGGCTCGCGGCGATGGAACGGGCGATCGCCCTGCTGCCCGAGGGCGACCCGCTGCGGCTCGACCTGCACTACCGGCTCGGCTGCTGCCGGGTCGGGCACGCCGTCGACACCCGGGACCCGGCCGGCTACCGGGAGGGGCTGGCCGTGCTGGGCGCCGTGGTGGCCGCCGACGAAGCCTGCGGCGCGTCCGAGCGGGCCGACCACCGCGCCCAACTCGGCTTCGCTCTCATGGAGTTCGCCACGCGGGGCGGCGGCGAGGAGCACGCCGACCGGGCCGTCGACCTCCTCGAGCAGGCCCTGGCGATGACCCCCGCCGGGGACGGGCGACGGCTGAGCACCGTCCGCCGGCTCGCCGACGCCCTCGGCTCGTTCGCCTCGCTGCGGTCCGACACCACCGCACTCGACCGGGCCTTCGAGCTGCTGACCCGGGCCCTCGCCGAACCGGGCGGGAGCCCCGAGGGCCGGATCGACTGCCTGGTCGTGCTCGGCACCAACCTGCGCCTGCGCTACCACTTCACCGGTGACCCGGCCCACCTGGAGCGGTCCGTCGCCCGGTTCCGCGAAGCGATCGCCCTGGCCGCGCCGGCCCCGCACTCCCGGGCGCTGGTCAAACTCTCCTCCGCCCTGAGCGACCTGTACGACTTCCGGCGCGACAAGGCACTGCGCGCCGAGGCCGTGGACAGCGGCCGGGCCGCGCTGGCCCTGCTGCCGGAGCACGACCCGGACACCGCCGCCGTCCGGACCACGCTCGGCCACCTCGAATGGTCGCTGGCCCTGGAGGCCGGCTCCGAGGACCTGATGGACGCCGCGCTCGACACCCTCGGGGCCGCCCTCGACGCCGCGCCGGACGGCCATGCCGACCGGCCCACGGCGCTCACCAACCTCGGCACCGCCTACCTGCACCGGGCGATCCGGACGGGCGACCGCAGTTGGGAGCTCCAGGCCGTGACCGCGTTCCGGGCCGCACTGGAGAGCTGCGGCCCGACGGCGGCCCACCGCCCGCTGCTGCTCAGCAACCTCGGCATGGCCCTGTTCCTGCTGGCCGGGACCACCGGCGAGGGCGCGCTGGAGGAGGAGGCGACCGGCCTGCTGAGCGAGGCGGCCGCGCTGCCCGGCGGCATGGCGCCGGCCCGGGAACGGGCCGCGCTCAACCTGGCGGTGCTGCAGTTCCAGCAGGCCCGCGCGGCCGAGGACGTCCCGGCCTCGGTCGAGGCCTGCCGGCGGTTCGAGGACCTGGTGCTGGAGTACGGCTCCCCGCACCCGCTGCGGACGACCGCGTTGATCCGCCTCGCCATCGCCGGCCTGGCCACCGCCGACCTGCTGCCCGAGCGCGCCGCCCGGACGGCGCTGCGCCGGGCCGTCGCGGCCGCCCGGGAGGCGCTGGCCGACGACCCGCAGAACGCGGACCAGGTGCATCCGTCGGCCCGCCGGGTGCTGGCGGTGGCCCAGTTGCGCCGGGCCCGGCTCGGCGAGCAGGTCGACCTGGCGGAGGCGCTCCGGCTGGTCAGGCACAACGCCGAGGACCCGGCTCTTCCGCCGCACACCCGCCTGGAAGCGGCCCGGCTGTGGGGCGGCATCGCCGCGCAGGCCGGCTGGGACTCGGAGGCGCTGAACGGCTTCGCGCACGCGGTCGGCCTGCTGCCCCGGGTGGCGCCCCGTCACCTGCTCCGACTCGACCAGGAGGAGCGGCTCTTCTCCGGCCGCGACGTGGCGACGTCGGCGGCGGCGTTCGCGATCCGGGCCGGCGACCCGGAGCGGGCCCTCGCACTGCTGGAGCAGGGGCGGGGCGTGCTGCTGGCGCAGGGCCTGGAGAACCACGGCGACCTGTCCCGGTTGCGCGCCCTCGACCCGGCGCGTGCCGCGGAGTTCGAGCGGATCCGGGACCGGCTGAGCCGCGAACACCCGCTCGCACGGCAGTTCGTGGGCACGGAGATGCCCGACGCGTTCTTCGTCCACGGGTGGGGCGACCCGTCCGGAGCGGCGGCGGCGCTGCACGAGACCGAGGAGCGCCGTTCCCTGTCCCGCCGCTGGGACCGGCTGCTGGAGGAGATCCGCGCGCTGCCCGACCTGGAGGACTTCCTGCGCCCGCCGTCCACCCGGCGGCTGCTGTCGGCGGCGGAGCGCGGCCCGGTGGTGGTGGTCAACGTCAGCGACTACGGCTCGCACGCCCTGATCCTGGCCGCCCCGCCCGGCGGCGAGCCGCGCATCGACGTGCTGCCGCTGCCCGGCCTCACTCCGTACGGACTCGCCGTCGCCGTCACGGCGTTCGGCGAGCACGGGATCGACCTGGCGTACGGCGACCAGGGGGTGGCGCAGGCCCGGGAGATGATGCGCGCGCTCGGCGGGGTCCTGGAGTGGCTGTGGGACAGCGTGACCGGGCCGGTGCTGGAGCGGCTGCGGCTGCGCACCACGCCGCTCGACGGGGAGGACTGGCCGCGGCTGTGGTGGTGTCCGACCGGCCGGCTGGCGTTCCTGCCGCTGCACGCGGCGGGCAAGGGGCAGGACGTTCCCGGGACGTGGGTGATGGACCGGGTGGTGTCCTCGTACACGCCGACCGTGCGGTCCCTGCTGCGGGCGCGCCGCCGCGCCTCGGCCGCCCCCGCGGCGCGCCGGCGCCCGGCGCCGCTGGTGGTCTCGCTCGCCCGGACGCCGGGCGGCCCGCCGCTGCCCGGGGCCGGGCCGGAGGCCGAGCTGGTGGCGGAGCTGTTCCCCGGCGGTCTGCGGCTGGACGGCGAGCAGGCCCGGGTGGCGGAGGTCCGCCGGGAGCTGGACCGGCACTCCTGGGTGCACTTCAGCTGTCACGGCGTCAGCGACCCGGCCAGCCCGTCGAACAGCGGGCTGATCCTGCACGACGGCCGGCTCAGCGCCTTCGACCTCTCGGCGCGCCGCCCGGTGGACGCCGAACTCGCCTTCCTGTCGGCCTGTTCGACCTCGCAGGGCGGCGTCCACCTGCCGGACGAGGCGGTGCACCTGGCGCCGTCGTTCCAGCTCGCCGGGTTCACCCACGTCATCGGCACGCTGTGGACCGTGTCCGACCGGATCGCCCGCCGGCTCACCGAGGGCTTCTACGCCGCGCTCCGCGAGGACGCCGACGGGGGCCGCCCGTTCGATCCGGCGCTGGCCCTGCACCGCCCCGTCCGGGAGCTGCGCGAGGAGCTGCTGCCCGCACCGCACCTGTGGGCGGCGCACGTCCACATCGGTCCGTGAGCCGGCGGCCCGTCAGGACGTGCGGGCCGCACCGCCGTCCTCGGGCGGGGCGGTCGGCTCGGGCTCGGTCTGCGACGTGCCCGAGGCGCCCTCGGGCCCCTGGTCGGGCTCGGCGGTCGTGCCGGAGATCCGGAAGATCCGCCGGTCGCGGTTCTCCTCGACCAGTCTCTCCACCGACTGGCCGTCACGCCTGCGCCTGCGCGGTTCCTTCTTCCCGTCCGATGCTGCCATCGCCCTGCTCCCTCCGTGCGTCCGGTACCGGTGCCCGCGCCGCCTCCGGTGGTGCGAGCAGTTCCAGCACCTCGATCTCGCTGCCCTTGACGTACACCCCGGCGGTGCCCGGGACGCGGCCGAGGAACGTGCCGTCGGCGCTCAGCCGCCACTGCGACTCCAGGAAGACGTCCTGCGGCTGCGGGAACGCCGACACCGCGGACCGCGCGCCGAGCCAACCGCCCACCCAGCGGCCGCCCTTGAGCCGGATCCGCACGAAGCAGGGGTCGCGGTCGGCGAACAGGAAGTCCCAGGCCGTCGGCGTCGGTTCGTAGTGCGCCCGCTCGCGGCGCCGGTGCACCGCCGAGGCGGCCCAGGCGGCGGCCGACGGCACCAGCACGACCAGCAGCAGCACCGTGAGTCCGGCCTGCCGGGGGTGCCGCAGCACCCCGGCGAGGGGGCCGCCGTCGCCGGCCAGCAGCCGGGCCAGCCAGGGGCCGGCGGCGACCGCGTACAGGGCGTCGAGCAGGCCGCTGATGGCGACGGACCGCAGGAACCGGTTCTGCGGCTCCTGTTCGGAGGCGCGCGGCCCGCGCAGCCGGTCGGCGACGGCCTGGTAGAAGATCCCGGGCAGCACCAGGGCCACCAGGACGGCCAGTTGCTGGACCGTGCTCGGAAGCACCGCGCCATCCCTCCCCGGGCCCCGGCCCGGCCGCGTCCCTCGCGGCCCCGGAGCGCAGCCCCACCCTAATCGAGCCGTCCGCCCGGCCGGGACCGTTCCGCCGAGATCACGCCGGAGTTGACGGCCCGTCGGGTTCGACCGGCCCGTCGCCCCCGTTGTCGGCGAGCAGCTGCCGGGTGCGGCGCACCAGCGCCTGCCGCACCTCGTCCGGCGCCAGGACGGTCAGCGGGGTCGCCAGGCCGAGCAGGTAGCCGGCCAGGCCGTCCGCGTCCGGGCCGCCGACCTCGGCGACGGTGGCGTCCGGGCCGTCCGGGCGGACGGTGCCGACGGCCGGCGGGACCAGCCGCAGCGCCCGGTCCAGCGGCAGCGGGAGCCGGAACGTCACGTGCAGCGGGTAGTCGGCGCGGGCCAGTGAGTGGGAGACCAGCAGCGCCGGGTCGGGCGGGTCGGCCAGGTCGACGGGCCGGCCGGTCGGCCGGATCCGGGCGACCCGGTCCGCCCGGAAGGTCCGCCACTGGCCGCGGGCGACGTCCCGGGCGACGAAGTACCAGCGGCGTCCGGTGCCGACCAGCCGGTACGGGTCGACGTCCCGGACGGTGGCCCGGCCCGCCCGGTCCCGGTAGGACAGGCGGCAGCGCTCGCCCCGGCGGCAGGCGGCGGCCAGGTCGAGCAGCAGGCCGGGGGCGAGCTGCGGCTCCGCCGCCCTGGGGGTGTGGGCCAGCGCGGCGTCCAGCTCGCCCATCCGCCGCGCGATCCGCGGCGGCAGCACCTGACGCAGTTTCAGCAGCGCCGACAGCGCGGCCTGGTCGTCGCCGAGGACACCGCTGAGCGCGGTCTCGCGCAGGCCGACGGCCACCGCGAGGGCCTCCTCGTCGTCCAGCACCAGCGGCGGGACGCGCGATCCGGCGCGCAGCCGGTACCCGCCCCAGGGGCCGGGGTCCGACTCGACGCCGTAGCCGAGTTCGCGGAGCTTGGCGACGTCCCGCCGCACGGTGCGCTCGGTGACGGCCAGCCGCTCGGCCAGTTCGCCGCACGTCCAGGACGGCCGGGTGGACAGCAGGGAGACCAGGCGCAGCAGGCGGGCGGAGGTGCTGATCACGTCCGGAAGTCTGCCGCACGACCAGGACAGTGGTTGTCCTGGTCGGGTCGTAGCGTCGGCCGCATGACTTCCGGAACCGCTTCCGTGCCCGCCCTCCGCTACTCGGCCGTCACCTTCGACTGCCCCGACCCGGCCGAGCTGGGCCGCTTCTACGGCGACGCCCTCGGCCTGCCCGTCCTGTACTCCTCGGAGGACTTCGTCCTGATCGGCCACCAGGGGGCGCCCGCGCTGGGGTTCAACCGGGTGGCCGACCACCGGCCGCCGAGCTGGCCGGACCGGTCCGGGGCGAAGCAGGCCCATCTGGACTTCGCCGTCGACGACCTGGACGCCGCCCAGGCGCGGCTGGTCGAACTGGGCGCCGTCCTGCCGGAGTTCCAGCCCGACCCCGACCGCTGGCGGGTCCTGGTCGACCCGGCCGGGCACCCGTTCTGCGTCTCGACCCTGGCCTGAACCCGCCGCCCCGGCGGCGGCGCGGCGATCGACCGGGCGTCAACGACCTTGCCGCGCCCGGGCGGTGCGCGGCGGCGCTGCCCCGCGGCCGCGGGGCTGCCTCGGCGGAGGTCACCCTCCGCCGAGGCTCTCCAGCCCCGCCCGGGCCCGCTCCCGGTCCTCGTCCCGGAGCGTCTCCCAGAACGGGTGCGCCGACACGACGTGCGAGGCCTGCTGCTCGGCCTCCAGCAGCCGCCGGTTCTCGGTCTTCTGCTCCTCGCTCCACCCCTCCCCGCCCGGTACCGCGCCGTCCTTCAGCACCATCTCCGGCTGGGGTTCGGTCCACTCGGGGACGGCCGCGAGGAACGCCGCCCGCGCGGCCCGGACGGCGTCCAGGGCGCGCTGCGCCGCGACGAGGTCGTCGGGGAACTCGAAGGTCTCCTGTGTGCTCACGGATCCGGATGGTAGGCCCTGCCGCCGCCCACCCGGCCGCGGCCCGCCGCCGGGCCCCTCCTTTCCGGCGAACGCACCGCCGGGGCGCCCCGCCGCCGCGGGGTTCAGAGCGCGGCCGCGACCGCCGCCGCCGCGTGGATCCGCGTGGTGGGGAAGACCGGCACCGGGCTGTCCGCCGCGCCGATCAGCAGTTCGATCTCCGTGCAGCCCAGGATCACGCCCTGCGCGCCGGCCGCCACCAGGTCCGCGATGACCTCCCGGTAGGCGGCGCGGGACTCCTCGCGGACCACGCCCAGGCACAGTTCCCGGTAGATCACCCGGTGCACCAGCTCCCGCCCGTCCGCGTCGGGGACCAGCACCTCCAGGCCGTGGCCCGCCAGCCGCTCGCGGTAGAAGTCCTGCTCCATCGTGAAAGCGGTGCCGAGCAGTCCGACCCGCCGGACGCCGGCCGCGAGCACGGCCTCCGCCGTCGCGTCGGCCAGGTGCAGCAGCGGGATCCCGACCGCGCCGGCGACCTGGTCGGCGACCTTGTGCATGGTGTTGGTGCAGATCAGCAGCAGGTCCGCGCCGGCCGCTTCGACCGACCGGGCGGCGTCCGCGAGCAGGTCGCCCGCTGCCTCCCAGCGGCCGGTCGCCTGGATCTGCTCGACCTCGGCGAAGTCCACGGAGTGCAGCACGCACTTGGCGGAGTGCAGGCCGCCGAGCCGTTCCCGGGTGAGCTCGTTGAGCAGCCGGTAGTACTCCGCCGTGGATTCCCAACTCATGCCGCCGAGCAGGCCGATCGTCTTCATCGCGCCACTGTGCCACAGCCGGCCCGCGCGCCCGTGCACGCCCCTTCGCCGGAGGGCGCACCTCCGTGCGCCGGTGCGGCGGGCGGTCGCGGACGGTTTTTGCCGGGAATGCCCCCTGATGAACCAATCGCACGACCCGGGAGAGTGTCCGGTGACCGAAGTGATCCCCCCGAACGACAGCCCCCACGGCGGCTCCACCGCCTCGGGCACCCCCGCCCCGGGCGCGGCCCCCGCCCCCTCCGGCCAGGTCGTCGTCTTCGACGCGCCGTTCTCCGACACCTCCCAGTGGGCGGCCGGCGTCTCGTCGGCGTACCCGCCCAGCGGCCGCAACTCCGGTGACAACAAGCTGGACCACCTGGTGCGCGGCTACGGCCCGGAGGGCGACGTGTTCGCCGCGGTCCGCGAGGACCCGTTCAGCTGGCGGACGCCGCTGGTGACCACCGAGAACACCCGCGGCGGCTTCGAACTCCGGCCGGAGGACGTGCTGGAGGCGCAGTGCCTGCTGACGGCCACTCAGGGGACGTGGCCGGCGATCTGGACGTGGGGGCGGGACACCTCCGCGGGCCGGCCCCAGCCCGGCCACGGCGAGGTGGACGTGTTCGAGTACCACGCCGACCATCCGCGGATGCTGGAGCTCAGCAACCACGTCAACCCGGGCAACCCGGCCTACCTGGACGGGCTGGTCACCCCGGGCACCTGGTTCACCATCGCCTGCCGCTTCGGCGCCGACTCGGTGCGCTGGTCGGTCGACGGCCGCGAGGTGCACGCGGACGGCCGCGGCGTCGGCGCCGCGTGGCGGGCCTGGATCATCGTCAACCTGTCGGTGACGGCCGGGCAGTGGGGCCACCTGCGGCCCCGCCCGGAGGTGCGCCGGATCTCCTGGCAGTGCCGGGGCCTGCGCGTCCTGCGCGCCGACCCGACCGCCCCCGCCGTCGTCTGACGCGCCGCCGGGCGGCGGCCTACCGCAGGTAGTCGTAGTACCCGGCGCCCGCCACCAGCACCGCCTGGAAGTACAGCGGTTCGCCGTCGCCGTCCAACGGCACCTCGTGCCCGGCGGTGCGGGTGAAGCCGAGCGGCAGGTCGGGCACGTACGCGTACTGGGTCTTGTCGATGACGGTGTGCCCGTCGGCGCGCAGCCGGTCGAGGACCTGCCGGGCGGGGGTGGCGAAGACGTCGAGTCCGCCGTGGCGGACGGTGATCGCGTCCTGGCCGGGGCGGGGCGTCCACACTTCGGCGGCGGTCAGCGTCCGGCCGTCCTCCAGGTGGAGGACGATCTCGAACTGCGGGTGCAGGGCGGTGACCTTCATGTAGGCGAACTCGCCCGCCAGGCCGTCGTCCTGCACCGTGACCCGGCCCAGGGCGGCGGCCGCCGCCCTCACCTCCTCGGCGGGCATGCCGAGGGGGAAGCCGGTGATGCCCCGGGGCGGGTCGAGGGTGAGCTCCATGGACGCCATGGGCGTCATTTTAGGAGGCAGGTGCGGATGCTCCAGCCGTTGCCGGACAGGAACTTCTGGAATTTCTTGTTGTCGGGCAGCGAGTCGACCATCTCCTTGATCGCGGCGTCGTACTTGGTGCCGTGCACCCGCCGGATCTCGTCGATGTCCATCTTCATCGCCTCGTCGAACTTGCCGGCCTGGATCAGGCTGGTCTGCTTGGCGCGCCAGCGGTCACTCGCGGCGGAGGAGCCGGTGGAGATGAAGGTGCGGTGGTCGTCGTACTCCATCCGGATCGACGGGCCGCTGGACTCCTTCAGGTCGGGGGTGCCCAGGCCCAGGTAGGTCGCCTTCGCGGGGATGTGGTTGATCTCGTAGGAGGTGTTGTCGCTGCCGTCGGTCCAGTTGGCCGGCTTCAGCTTGTTGTACCAGCCGCCCCGGCCGGAGGGCTGTTTGGCCAGGCCCAGCGGGTCGGTCCAGTACAGCGGGTTGGGGACGTAGCCGTGCGGGTTGACTCCGGCTTCCTGGCCGAGCGGGTCGGTGCTGAGGTAGCGCCCGGTGGCGGGGTCGTAGTAGCGGAAGTAGTTGTACTCGAGGCCGGACTCCTCGTCGTGGTACTGGCCGGGCCGGCCGAGCGGGCAGTCGGGGCCGCCGTCGGCGCGCCGCAGCCGGCGTCCCCACAGGGTGGTGTCGGCGCTCCAGGTGATCCGCCCGTCGGGGCTGACGAGTTCGCTGGGGGCGTCGACCAGGTCGGTGACGATGGCGTGGAAGCGCTGCTCGACCAGGGTGCCGTCGGCGGCGGCGAGGCGTTCGCTCTGCGCGACGGCCCGCCAACTGCCGGGCTCCCAGTCCCAGCTGACGGTGCGTTCCGCGCCGCCGGGCAGCCGGGTGCGCTGCTCGGCGAGCTGGGTGCCGTCCCAGCTGAACCAGGTCTGCTCGGTGTCGGTGCGGGGCTGCCCGTCGTCGGCGAGGCGGTGCTTGGAGGTCCGGCGGCCGAGCACGTCGTAGCCGTACGCCCAGCGGCCCTCGGGGGATTCCAGGCGCACCAGCCGGTCCTGGCCGTCCCACTGGTAGTGCCATTCGCGGCGCTGCCCGGACAGCGTGCGCACGGTGCGGCGGGTGAGCCGGCCGTGGTCGTCGTAGTCGTAGCCGGTGCGGCCGGCGGTGCGCAGCAGCGAGCCGGTGTAGGCGCGTTCGCCAGCGGTGGCGTCCTGCGGGCGGCGGCTGTCGTGGGCGTGGGTGATGTTGCCGAGGGTGTCGTAGGTGTAGCGCTCGCGCCAGTTCTCGGCGCGGACCTCGGTGACCCGGCCGGCGGGGGTGAGGGTCAGGGTGCGGGTGCCGCGCAGCGAGTCGGTGATGGTCTCGGGCATGCCGTCGGCCCGGTAGCGGTAGGTGCGTTCGCGCAGGCCGGTGTAGCCGCCGGTGTCGCTGCGGGCCCAGATGGACTGGCCGACGAGGCGGTCGGCGCCGTCCCAGCTCTGGGTGAGGGCCGCGCCGGCGCCGATGTGGCTGGTGGTCTCGCGGCCGGCCGGGTCGTGACTGAACGTCAGGGCCTGGAGGGTGCCGGCGAGTCGGGCGGGCTGGTTGCCGGCGTCCCAGGTCCAGGTGGAGACCAGGCCGGTGGGCGTGGTGCGGCTGGTGCGGCGGCCGAGCAGGTCGTAGGTGTAGCGGGTGATGCGGCCGTCGACGTCCTCGGTCAGGACGCGTCCGGCGGCGTCGTGGGTCCAGCGGACGGTGGAGCGGCCGTCGGTCATCGCGGTGAGGTGGCCGTCCCGGTCGTAGCTCAGGGCGGTGGTGGTGCCGTCGTGGTCGCGGCGTTCGGTGAGGCGGCCGAGCGGGTCGTAGGCGAAGGCGGTGGTGCGGCCGGCCCGGTCGGTGGTGGCGAGCAGCTGGTCGGCGCCGTCCTTGCGGTAGGCGAGGGTGCGGCCGTTGAAGTCGCGCTCGCCGACCAGGTGGCCCGCCCGGTCGTAGCGGTACTGCCAGACGGCGTCCCCGGTGGCGACCGAGGTGAGCCGCAGCTCGGTGTCGTAGCCGAAGACCTGCACTTCGCCGTCGGCCAGCACTTGGCGGCGGATCCGCCCGAACGGGCCGGTCTCGAAGCGCAGGACGGCGCCGGACGCGTCGCGCTGCTCGGTGGCGTTGCCCTCGGCGTCGAAGGTCCAGGTCTCCACGGTGCCGTCGGGGCGGCGGCGTTCGGTGATCTGGCCCTCGACGCGGCGGGTGTAGCGGGTGGTGCCGCCGAGCGGGTCGGTCGTGGCGATCACCCGGCCGAACGCGTCGTACTCGACGGTCGCGGTCTGCCCGAGCGCGTCGGTGACCTTGGTGATCAGCCCGGCGGGGTCGGTCTCGATCAGGTGGGTCTGCCCGAGCGGGTCGGTGACGGAGCGCAGCCGTCCCTGCCCGTCGTGGGTGCGGACGGTGACGGCCCCGGCGGCGTCGGTGCGGCGCAGCAGGTTGCCCGCCGGGGCGTACCCGAACTCGGCGATCACCCGGCCGTTGCTCACGATCGCGGCGATCTGCCGCAGCTCGGTGTGGCGCAGCGTCAGTTCGCTGCCGTCGGGGGCGGTCAGCCGGGTCGGGTCGCCGTTCCGGTCGAGCTGGAAGCGGGTGGTGCGGCCGAGTTCGTCGGTGCGGGCGAGGACGCGTCCGTGCGGGTCGTACTCGGTGCTGGTGGTGTGGCCGAGCGGGTCGACGACGCGGGTGACGCGGTGCTGTTCGTCGTAGTGGTGGGCGGTGGTGTGGCCGAGGCTGTCGGTGCTGAGCGTGACCCGGGCCGCCGGATCGTACTGGAAGGTGGCGGCGAGCAGGCCGTCCGTGCCGGTGCCGGAGACGACCCGGCCCTCCTCGTCGTAGGCGTACTCGTAGGAGTGGCCGTTGCGGTCGATCCAGGCGGTCATCCGCCCGGCCTCGTCGTACTCGTACACGTAGGGCAGGCCGGAGGAGTTGACGACGCCGGCCAGGCTGCCGTCCGGGTAGTACTGGTAGCCGGTGACGGTGGTGCCGCGGCCCTGCCGGGCGCCGTCGAGCAGCCGGATCTCCTCGATCCGGGGGCCGTCGGCGGAGGGGGCGGTGTCGACGGCGACGCGGTAGCCGCAGCTGTGGGTGACTTCCCGGGGTGCGCCCTGCTCGTCGTACGAGAAGCTGATGCGGTGTCCGTTGCGGTCGGTGATCGCGGCGAGCGGGCGGGTCTCGCCGATCCGGTACGCGGTGCCCGGGTTGCCGGCGGGCGGGGGGAAGTGCCGGGTGAGTCCGGTGTCCGGGTCCTCGATCCGGAAGGCGCCGTCGGCGTCCCAGTGCAGCGGCCAGGCCGCGCCGGCGTCGGGGCGGACGGTGGCGCCGAGGCTGGGCGGCAGCGGGTAGTGCAGGATCTGGGCGTCGTCGCCGGCGAAGTGCACGCCGCTCGCGTCGATCTCCACCCGCTGGTCGAGCGTCGAGGACCAGCCCTGCCCGAACAGCCGCCCGCCGACGTACCCCGACGCGTAGGAGCGGCGCAGCACCACCGGCAGCAGCCCCGCCAGCGTCAGGTCCACCTCGGCGGTGATCACCTGACCGGACACCACGTCCACCGGGTCGCCCGCCGTGCGGCACCCGATGTTGCCGTCCACGGCCTGTCCGCGCCGGCCGCCGCGCCCCAGCGGGCCGCCCTTGCCGCTGCGCCCGCCGCCGCCCGAACGGGGGTGCGGGAGACCGCCCTTGCCCTCGCCCTTGAGGATCTTCTCCAGATCCTTGACGTGCTTCTCCTCGATCTCGCGGACGTTCTTCGCGACCTTCCTCAGGTTGTCGCCCGCGTGCCGGTAGAGGTTCTTGAGCGCCTTCCCGGCGTCCTCCGCGAGGGTCTTCCCGAGCTTCTCCGCGCCGTGCTCCAGCGCCTTGACGATCTGGTTGCTCACTCGAAGCTCACCCCCGCGATCTTCGACCCGAACGCCTGCGCGTGCCCCGCCACCGCGTCCGCCTGCTCGTGCATCATCCGCGCGTGCTCGTCCAACGCGTCCGGGTCGATCCGGAACCCGGAGCCTCCCCCACCGCCGCCGCCGGACACCCCGAGCGCCGCCTCCGCGGCCTGGAACACCATCCCCTGCACGGCGTTGGCCACCGTGTCCACCAGCGGACCGATCGCCGCCTCCACCACCTGCGCGATGATGTACTGCTCGAGCTGCTGTTCCAGGTAGTTGATCAGGCGCTTCGCGGTCTCCTCGATCAGGACCACCGCCGCCTCCGCCGCACCCAGCGTGGCCACCGCCGCCGCCTGGTCCGCCACGAACGCCGCCGCCAGCGCGACCAGTTCACCGATCGTCTCGACCTTCATCGCCACGATCACGCCCGCCGCGACGTCCAACGCGTCCGCCACCACGTGGCAGGCCTGCACCAGCTCGTTGAAGTGGCTGTCCGACAGCGACGCCCACTTCGCCAGCAGCGCCTCGTACGACGCACCCTCGTACGCCTGCCCCAACTGCTGGACCGTCGACGTCGACTGCTGGTGCACCGACTCCACGTTCTGCGCGAACTCGCGGACGTGGGAGGCGAACTCGCGCACCTTGTCCTCGTTCACCGTCGGCCAGTTGATCCCGATGAACGACAGGAACTCCACTACTTCACTGGGCAGTTCAATGGCCACGGCTCGTCCTCCCGGCGCGGGAAACCTGCGTGCCGCAACCTAACGCGCCCCGCCGCCCCGGGGGAGAGGGCTTGGGACAACCGTGACAAACCCCGGACCGGCCTCACCCCCGCCCGGCAGCGCGCACCACGCCGGCGCCGCGCTCCGGCCCCGGGGCCCCGTCACCACCGGGCGGGCGGCCGCACGCCGGCGCGCAGCAGGCCCGCCCACAGGCGGGCGCGGCCGGCGCGGTCCAGGGCTTCGTGGGCGGCGAGCAGCCCGCCGGTGACGGCGCCGAGGAACCCGCCGGCCAGGCAGTCCTGGCCCGACAGGTACAGGCCGTCGATGCCGGTCCGCGGCCGCAGCCAGTCGGCCAGGCCGGGGCTGCGGCCGTCGCCGAACGCCGCCACGTCCTTGGCGAGCCCGTAGAGGCTGCCGCCCGGCCAGCCGGCGAAATGCTCCGCGGTGAGCGGGGTGCCGAGCTCGTGGTACGCCACCCGGCCCCGGGTCGAAGGGAGTTGGCGGTACAGCAGGTCGAGCAGCTGGGCGGTCAGTTCGTCCTTCAGCGCGAGGTACCCGGGCTCGCGGTGGCGCCACCGGGAGCCGCGGAACGGCTCGAACAGCTCCGGCCGGACGTAGGCGAGGATCTCGCCGGTCGACCGGCCCGGGTACCGGGCCCGCCAGGTCGGATCCTTGACGGAGGAGAAGGAGAGGAAGCACCCGCTGGTGCGGCCGCCCGTGCCGTCGAAGAAGGCGTCGCAGTCGCCGTCGGTGACCATCAGGTTGTGCCGGGGGAGGCCGAGTTCCTCCGGATCGCCGTCGAGGCCCAGGAACAGCACCACGAACGGGAATCCGCGCCGCATGCCGTCCAACCGGTCCGCACCGGCGGCGGCGGGGTCCGCCAGCAGGGTGCGCCACGTGTGCTGCGCCCCGGCCGCGCTGACCACCACGGGGGCCCGGACGCGGGTGCCGTCCGCCAGCGTCACGCCCGTCGCCCGCGCCCCGTCGAGCTCGATCCGGGCGACCGGCGCCCGCACGAACACCTCGCCGCCGGAGGTCCGGATCGGGTCGAGCATCGCGCGGGCGATCGCCGCGCTGCCGCCCACCGGGTACCAGGCGCCGGTGCGGAAGTGCTCGAACATCACGGCGAGGAGGAAGAACGGCAGCCGGGCGGTGGAGTCGGCGAGCAGCAGCGCGCTGCGGGTCAGCAGCGCCTGCCGGAGCCGCTCGTCCCGGACCAGTTCCTCGACCACCTGCCGGGCCGGCCGCATCGCCACGTCCGGCACCGCGGCCGCCCGCAGCAGGCGGGCCAACTGCCGTGCCACCGGCCCGGACAGCCGCCCCGACGCCAGCGCGGGCAGCACCGCGCGGCACCGCCCGACCAGGTCGAACAGCTTCTCGATGCCGACCCGTTCCGCCGGGAAGCGCGCGATCAGCTCGGCCCGGTGGGCGGCGAAACCGACCGGTGCCCGGTGCACCTCGCCCGCCAGCCGGTACTCGTCGCTCACCTCCCCGACCGGCGCCCACCGCAGCGCCCCGCCGGTCAGGTAGTCCGACAGCACCCGGACCGGCTCCCGCCGCCCCACCTGCCCGACGTAGTGGATCCCGACGTCCCACTCCCACCCGCGCCTGCGGTAGGCGTGGGTGTAGCCGCCCGCCGTGTAGTGCTGTTCGAACACCGCCACCCGCCGCCCCTGCCGGGCCAGGCACACCGCGGTCGTCAGCCCGCCCGCCCCGGACCCGACCACCACCGCGTCGTACTCCCCCGCCACTCCGTCCGCCGCCGGCCTGCCCACCAGCACCCGTCGCGTCACGTCCACCGCCTCCGCCGAGCCGACCGCTCACCACCTGCGACTCAACCACGCACCCCGTCTTCCGCCCGCCCGGCGCGCCGTCGTCCGCCCGTGACGCGGCCTCAGCCGCGCGGCGGGCCCCCGCCGCGGGTCCGCGAGGACGAAATGATGAACTGGAGGGATGAGCACCGACCCGACCCACACCGAACCGCCGCTGCCCGGGACGGCCGTCGAGCGCCGTCCCGCCCCGGTCGTCCGGTGCCGGCGGTGCCACCGGCCGTTGCACGCGCCCGAGTCGAGGTGGGAGAAGCTCGGCCGGCACTGCGCCGACGCACCCGAGCGGACCCGCGTCTACGTCATCGACCAGGACGAGCTGCCGGGCGTCTGAGGCCCGACGCCCGGTCAGGACGCCAGCGCGTCGGCCAGCTCGCAGCCCGGGACCGTCGCCGGGTGCAGCGGCGGGCCGTCGTACTCGGCGCGGCGCTCTCCGTCCAGCACCGCGCCCTCGAACACCGCCGCGCGCACCGCCCGGGCGAGCCGCGCGCCCCAGAGCGAGCGCGGACCGCCGAACGGATCGACCGACTCGCCCGGCGCCGGCGTCCGGACGGCCACGCAGACCGCGTCCGACGGGGTGCCGGAGCAGTCGCGGCCGGCCTCCAGCAGGGCCTGCACCTTCGCCTCGGTGGCCGTCGCCAGCAGGTTCACCAGCCCGGCGTCCGCCACCGCCGCCGGCACCACCGCCAGCACGTTGATCGTCCCCGGAACGTACCCGGCAGTTGACGGCGCGTCGGGTGCGGGCGCGGCGGCCCAGGTCGGCACGCCGATCCCGGTGGTGACCACGGCCGTCACGCCGCCGTCCTCGGCCCAGGTGCAGGCGTCCACCTCGGCCGCCGTCATCAGGCCGACGCCGGGGCCCACCAGGCCCTGGGCGGCGGCGAGTTCGGCCAGGTGCGCGTCCGGGTCCAGCCGCCCGTAGCCGGCCCGGACCTGCGCGTTGAGGACCCACTCGCGCTCGCCCAGGCCGCCGCCGAGCACCCCGGAGCTGACCATCCGCCAGCCCGGCCCGGCCCGCCACACCAGCAGGTGCCGGCAGGCGCCGTCCTCGATCCGCCCGGCCCGCTGCACCGTCACCGGCCGCCCGTCCACGCCCGCCACCTCCGCACCTGCCCCGGGCCCGTCCGCGCGGGCCCGTCCGTCGTCGAACGGCCACCCAATCACACCGCCCGGACGGCCCGGCACGGGGATTCGCCGCGACCGGACCGGATGCGGCAGAGTGTCCGCCATGACCGCGCAGCCCCCCGCCCCCGCCCCCGCCTCCCGCGCCCCGGCGGCCGGCGCCCGCCGCCGCCCGGTGCAGCAGCGCAGCCAGGAGCGGTACGAGCGGCTGCTGGACGCCTGCGCGGGCCTGCTCGACGAGGTCGGCACGGCCGGGCTGACCACCAAGGAGGTCGCGTTCCGCGCCGAGGTGCCGATCGGCACCCTGTACCAGTTCTTCTCCGGCAAGGAGGGCCTGCTGGCCGCCCTCGCCGAACGCAACCTGGCGTCCTTCCTGGACGCCCTGGCCCGCCGGGTGGACGCCGCCGCGGACCGGCCCGGCGTCGCCGAGTTCACCGACCTCGCGGTCGAGGAGTTCGTGGCGATGAAGCGCACCCTGCCCGGCTTCGGCCACCTCGACTTCGGCCTGGTCGACACCGTCCCCGCCGAGATCGACGACCGGCACCTGCTGGACGCCGAACTCGACAACAACGCGGCCGTCGCACTGCGGCTGCGCGCCATCGGCGGCGACCTGTTCGCCGCCCCCGGCTACGCGCTCGCGCTGCGGGTCGCCATGGAGTGCGCGGACGCCGTCCTCAAGCTCGCCTTCCGCGCCGACCCGAACGGCGACCCGCAGCTGATCGCCGAGTGCAAGCGCCTGGTCCGCAGCTACCTCGCCGCCCCGCCCGCCGGCGACTGAACCGGCGCACCGGCCCGCCCGCACGGCCCGGCAGGCCCGCGCCGGGTGGCGCTGACCGGTTCCGCCATTGCACCGCCCGGAGCACCGCCGCACAGTGGAGACAGGGGTGCGCCCCCGCCCCACCGGTCCCGCCCACCGGTCCCGCCCAACCGCAGGAGCAGCGATGCAAGCCACAGTGGGAGACCACGTCCACATGTACAGCAGGTCGGTCGGCATGACCGACCGCAAGGGAGAGATCGTCGAGGTCCGCGGCACCGACGGCGCGCCGCCGTACCTGGTCCGCTTCGAGGACGGCCACAACGGCCTCGTGTACCCCGGCCCCGACTGCGTCGTCGAGCACCGGCTCGGCGAGGAACAGCGCTGATCCCGGGCCACGGCCCGGTGGGAGGAGCGGTCCGCCTTGCCCCCACCCCTGCCGGGCCCGCTGGCCCATCTCGCCCCGCTGCTGGACGACTACGGCTGTCCGGCGGTCGGGGTTCTCGTCTTCCTCGACAACTGCCTGGTCCCCGTGCCCGGCCAGACCATCCTGGTGCTGGCCGCCGTGTACGCGGGCGCGGGCCGGCTGTCGCTGCCCGCCGTGCTGGCCGTCGCCGTCCTCGCCGCGTTCGCCGGTGACACGCTCGCCTACCTGCTCGGCCGCACCGGCGGCCTCGCGTTCGTCCACCGCTGGGGCCGCTGCCTGCGCCTCACCCCGGAGCGGACGGCCCGCGCCGAAGCGTTCTTCCGCCGCCGCGGCACCCTGGTGGTCACCGGCGCCCGCTTCGTGGACGGCCTGCGGCAGACCAACGGCCTGGTCGCCGGCACCACCGGGATGCCGTGGCGGCGCTTCCTCGCCGCCAACGCGGCCGGCGCCGCACTGTGGGCGGGCGTCTGGACGGCGGTCGGCTACTTCGCGGGCAGCAACATCACGGCGCTGTACCGCCGGGCCGTCCACTACCAGGTGCTGCTGTTCGTCGCCGTCGCCGCCGCCCTCGCCCTGTTCGCCGTCCGCGCCTGGCTCCGGCGCCGCCACCGCCCGACGCACGACGCCGTCGGCCGGATCCCGCACCAGGACAACGGCGGCGACGTCCCCGCCGACGGCCGCGACCACCGCTGACCCGCCGTCAACGGCCCGGTTCGCACCCGCCGGAGATGCGCCCGACGACTCCGGCTCAGCGGAGCTTGATCACCTCGAACGGGGCGGCGAACAGCGTGCCGAGGCGGGTGCCGGCCGCGCGGCCCGCGGACTCCAGGAACTCGGCGGCATTGGCCATCTCGCCGCCGAGGCCGTCCAGGTAGGCCCGGTGGGCCTCCAGCGAGGCGACGCCGGCGGCGAAGGTGTCCGTGGTGTCGACGGCGTGCAGGCCGTCCGGCGAGGCCGCCGCCCAGACCTCCCGGACGCCGTTCCACGGCTCGTGGCCCTCGGCGGTGAGCTCCCGGAACACCCAGCGGTTCCCGGCGTCCCGCACCGCGTCCAGGGCGGCCTGGCCGACGGCGATGTGGTCCGCCTGGTTGGGGAACACCCCGCCGTACGTGTCGCGGAAGTTGGTGGTGATCACGATGTCCGGCCGGTGCCGGCGGATCGCCCGCGCCAGGTCGCGGCGCAGCGGCAGGCCGTACTCCACGACGCCGTCCGGGTAGCCCAGGAACTCGACGGTGTCGACGCCGACCAGCGCGGCCGACTCGACCTGCTCGCGCTCGCGTATCGGCCGGCACTGGGCCGGCTCCATGCCGTCGATGCCGGCCTCGCCGCTGGTCACCATCAGGTAGCTGATCCGCTTGCCCTGCCCGGTCCAGCGGGCGACCGCGGCGGCCGCCCCGTACTCCATGTCGTCCGGGTGCGCGACGATCGCCAGCGCGCTCTCCCACTCCTCGTCCAGCGGGAGGTACGGGGGCGGGGCCTGCTCGGTGGGGTTGCTCATGGTCGTTCCTTGTCGTCCTGGTCGAAGTCGGGGCGTGCTGCGGCCCCGCCCGGGGCGCGGGCGGGGCTCAGTTCGCGGTGCGGATCGAGTAGTTGAAGTCCGCGTGGCCGAAGTGCCGCATCAGCCGCATCCAGAACGGCATCATCATCTCCAGCCCGCGCGCGGCGTCGATCCCGCCGAGGTCGAGCACCCGCTCCGCCGGCCACCCGAACTCGCCGAGCAGGGCGGTGACCTGCACCTTGGCCTCCGCGTCCTCGCCGGCCATGAACAGCTGGTGCTCGCCCGGGACGCGGTCGGGGTCGACCATCACGGCGACGTTCACGGTGTTCAGCGCCTTCACCACGCGGGTCTCCGGCAGGGCGCGCTGCAACTGCTCGCCGACGCTGTCGTCGTTCACCGGGTCCAGGGTCAGCTCCCCGGTCGGCGAGAACACCAGCGGGTTGCAGACGTCCAGCAGGACCTTCCCGGCGAGGTTCTCCGGTCCGGCCAGCTCCACGGCGGCGAGCGCGACGGTGCCGCCGGTCGCATTGACGACCAGCTCGCCGAAGGCCGCGGCCTCCGCGAACGTCCCCGCCTGCCCGCGCGGGCCGCTGCGGTCGGCCCAGTCGGCGGCGGCCGCGTTGCCCTTGCTGCGCGATCCGAGCACGACGTCGTGACCGAGCGCCACCAGCTTGCTGCCGAGCGTCTGCCCCACCGTGCCCGTACCGAGAATCCCGATCCGCATCACTACCGCTCCGTCCCCGTCCGTTCCACCGGCCCGCCCGGACGGGCGGCGCCGGAAAGGCCGAACGCACCCTACCCGACGATCCCCTGACGGGCAGTCAGTCTCCGGAGCCCTCGCCGCGCACCTCGCGCCTCCCCCACCCACCATGCGACCCCGCCCGGCCCGCCGCCACCCGCGCGGGCCACCGGGCCGGGGCGGTCACGCGGAGCGCGGGTGGAACCGGCTCAGGGCCCAGACGACGAGCAGGTCGATGGTCATCACGGCGATCGACCACACCGGGTAGTACGGGATGAACATGAATTGGGTGATCAGACTGATCGCGGCCGCGGTCAGCCCCGCCCACCGGCCCCAACTGCGGGCCGCCAGCACGCCGATGCCCGCGACGGACAGCCAGACGCCGATCACCAGGTGGATCCAGCCCCAGGAGGTCAGGTCGAACTGGTAGGCGTAGCCGCCGGACGCCGAGAACAGGCTGTCCTGCGCGATGCCGGCCGCGCCCATCAGGATGCTCAGGGTTCCGCTGACCGACAGTCCGATCCCGGCGAACATCGAGGCGCCGCCCACGGCCGCGCCGCCGGTGCCGCCCGCCTGCCCGCGCCGTTCGTGGGAGCCCTGCGCCATGACCGCCGCCCTTCTGTCCGGCGCGACCACCCACGGGACGCGCCCCATGGCAGTCTCGCCCGGGGTCGCGGGGCGGCGCGGCCGCGACACGCGGTCCGTTCCGGTGGTCGCCGGTTCGGCCCTGCGCCGCGGCTGACGGGGCGTCAGCGGTCGTCCGCCACCAGGGAGTGCAGGTGCTGGTCGTGCCAACCGTCGGCGTGCAGGAGGGCGCTGCGCATCGTGCCCTCCAGGGTGTACCCGGCCCTGTCCGCGACCCGGCAGGAGGCGGGATTCGCCACCGAGTGGCACAGCGTGAGGCGGTGCAGGCCCAGTTCCTCGAACGCCCACCGGCCGGCGGCACGGGCGGCCTCGACCGCGACGCCCCGGCCGCGGGCGGCGGGCAGCAGCCAGTAGACGATCTCGGCGCCGCCCTCCTCCAGGTCGAGATGGCCCCAGCCGACCAGGCCCTGCGCCTCGCCGCCGCCCGCGGGCGCGACGGCCCAGATCGCGGCCTGCTCCGCCTGCCAGCGCTCGTGCATCCGCCGGATCCGGTCCCGCGCGTCCTGCGGGGAGGCGACGGCGAAGCGGTTCCACTGCCGGATGTCCGGGTCCTGCCCGGCGGCGGCGAGCGCGTCGGCGTCCTCCGGCCGCCACGGGCGCAGCTCCAGCCCCGAGGGGAGGGCCAGCACGGGCTGTTCGAGGGCGGCCATCCGTCCGGCGGGGACGACGACGGGTACCGGGTCGTTGTTGATCACTGCCGCATGGTGGCACAGGCGTCGGAGACGCTCACGTTCTTTTCCCGTGCGGGCCGGGGCCGGCCGGGGTACGGCGCCCGGGACGGCGGCACGGCCCCGGGCGGGAGGGTCTCGTGCTTCCGGTCAGGCCTTCTTGACCACGCTGGACTTGAGCTGCATGGCGCCGAAGCCGTCGATCCGGCAGTCGATGTCGTGGCCGTCGACGCCGTCGATCAGGCGGATGTTGCGGACCTTGGTGCCGGCCTTGATGCCCGACGGGCTGCCCTTGACCTTGAGCGCCTTGACCACGGTGACGGTGTCGCCGTCGGCCAGTACGTTGCCCACCGCGTCCTTGACGACCCGTTCACCCGCCGGCTCGCCGGCCTGGCCCGCCTCGGCGGGCACCCACTCGTGGCCGCATTCGGGGCACACCATCAGCGCGTCCATCTCGTACGTGAACTCACTGGAACATTTCGGGCAGGAGGGAAGATTTTCACTCATTTCGCCACCCTATCGGACGCCGCAGGCCCGAAAGTCCGGCCCCGCCCGGCCGGTCGCCCCAGTCCGCTCACGCCGATCCGTCGGCACCGGCCAGGGCCGTCGCCAGGTCCGGGTGGACGGACAGCGCCCGGCAGGTGCGCAGCCCCTCGGCCACCCCGGCGGTGATGCCGCAGAGCACGAGCGGCCCCCGTTCGGCGGGGAGGCGTCCGGCCGCCTCGGCGAGAGCGGCCTCGCCGTCCCGGGACCATCCGGCCAGGGCCGACATCTCGATCACCACCGGGCCGGTGCACCGCGCCACCGCCCAGTCGAACGCGCCCCGGAAACGCTGGGCGGACCTCTCGCCGAGGAACCCGGACAGGCGCAGCACGCCGGCCTCGCCGTGCCGTTCGAACTCCCACTGCATGCTCACCGCCGCCCTTCGGGACCGCGCCGCAGGGCGGCGGTGAGTGCGGGGACACCGCACCGGTCTCGCCCGGTGCGGCGGAGACGGGGACGCCCGGGCCCGGCGCGGCGGCACCGCGGCCCAACTGCCGGGGCACACAACCCCCCTGGCAGCCGGTCCGATGTCCGCGCCACTGCCGCGCGACGGTCCGGTGAGATACGCATCCCTGCCTCCTGTCCCTCGCAATTGCCGATATTAGCAACTGCGCAGGTTGCCATGCGACGTGCGTCTCACCGGTCGACCCACGCGTCGGGGTCGGCCGCGTTCACCGACTCGACCCCGACGTCCACGATGGCGAGCAGCACCCCTCAGCGGCCGAAGACGGGCGACGGGTCGTCCCCCAGCGAACAGCGACGAAGTCCCGGCCCCCGGCCCGACACCAGCGCCCACCCCTGGGGACCCTCCGGCCACCCACGGCCACGGACCGGGTCGTCGAACCTCCCCACCTTCGGACGGCTTACGGGCCTGTGGCAGCGCGAGCCGGGTAAGCCTTCGCCGGGCCGGTGCCCGAAGCCCAGCGGCACGCGAGCACCCGCTGCGCCCGACCACCCTCGCCCACGAACGGCAGCCGACCGAGACCGCCGACCGCCTCCCCCGCCACCGACCGGGGGGAACACGCGAGGCCCACCTTCCCGGCAGACTCCTCCGTCGCACCATCCCGCCGTCGCACCCACGTCGCCGCCGGACGTCGCGCCGCGATCTGAGCGCCAGCCCGACCCACAACCCCGGCGAAGGCCCACCGGACCACCCGCCACCCGCCCGCCCGCCACCGCCCGGACCGCAAACCGCCACTCCCCCACACGCCACGCCACCGCCGAGGCATCCCCTGCGCCCGGCCACCCCCGCCCACGAACGGCAGCCGACCGAGACCGCCAACCGCCCCCCCATCACCGGCGAGCTGTCACGTGGGGTCCTCGACGGCACCCCCGACCACCGAACCCAGGAGAAGACGCGGGGCCTGCCTCCCGGCCACCCGTCGCCGCCGGACGTCGCGCCGCGATCTGAGCGCCAGCCCGACCCACAGCCCCGGCGAAGGTTCATCGGGCGACCCCCGCCACGCACCCGCCACCGCCCGGACCGCGACACCGCGTTCTCCGTCGCCGGCGGGGTGTTTCGGGCGGCCGCCCCGGCGTCGGTTCCGGGGCGGCCGCCCGGCTGGGCCGGCTTCCGGCGGGCCGCAACATGATGACCTTAGCAGTTGCTAATGTTGGCAATTACGTGACGGTCCGGAGGCGGGATGCATGTCTCACCGGCCCGCTCGCGGCGCCGCCCCTCCGTACGCGGCCCGCGGCGCCCCTGCGCACCCGGGCCGGGGGCGGCGCCGACGGCGGGACGGGGTGCGCCCCGCACCCGGGTCATCCCTGTGTGGTCGCGGGGTCGTCGCGTGTCCGCCGCCGCCCCGTACCACCCGGGCGCGGGCGGCGGCGGGCACCCACGCGCGGCACGGCCGTCCGCCGCAGGATCCGCCCGCCCGCGCCGGCCGCACACGGTTGCTAAGGTCGTGGCGAGGCAGGGCCCGGACATGCGACGAGATGGGGTGAGAGGCATGGGCGTCGACACCCCGCGTCCGTCTTCCGTGGCCAGCGCGCCGCTGTACCAGGTGAAGGCCGAGTTCTTCAAAACGCTGGGGCACCCGGTCCGCATCCGGGTGCTGGAGCTCCTGAGCGAGCGCGAGTACGCGGTCGCCGAGCTGCTGCCGGAGATCGGCGTCGAGGCCGCACACCTCTCCCAGCAGCTCGCGGTGCTGCGCCGCGCCAACCTGGTGGTCTCCCGCCGGGAGGGCAGCACCGTCCACTACAGCCTGACCAGTCCGCAGGTCGCGGAGCTCCTGACGGTGGCCCGCGAGATCCTCGGCGGCGTCATCACCGGCCAGGCGGAACTGCTGGACAGCCTGCGCAACCCGGCCGGCCCGACCCGGAGCTGACGCCCTTCCCGCCTCCAGGGCCGGCACCGCCCCCCACCCGCGGGCCATCGCACATCCAAACCCCCGCCGCACCCCCACCTCCCCGCGCTCACCACCTGCAAACTTCATGACATGCAGAAACATCGAGTTGCGAAATTCTTCAAGTCCATACATGATTCCTGCTGGTGGATCGGCAGCCGCCAGGTCCCCTCACACCACGACCGCCCCGGGGGACGACTGTGACCGAGATCTTCGACCAGGAGCTGCGCGACCAGCTCGTGCGGGCCCGTCGCGCCGAGCAGCAGGCCCGCGCCGCCGGCGACGACGACGGCGTCCAGGCGTTCGCCGGCCGCGTCGCCGAGCTGCTGCGGATCGCCGACCGGCACGGCGTCGACGTCTCCGCGGACACCACCGCCGAACACCCCGACCAGGACCGGTGATGGCCGTCCCGCTGTACCAGGCCAAGGCGGACTTCTTCCGCACCCTCGGCCACCCGGTCCGCATCCGGGTCCTCGAACTGCTCCGGGACGGCCCACTGCCCGTCCGCGAGCTGCTCGCCCTGCTCGACATCGAAGCGTCCAGCCTGTCCCAGCAGCTCGCCGTCCTGCGCCGCACCGGCCTGGTGAGCGCCACCCGCGAGGGGAACACCGTGGTCTACACCCTCTCCACCCCGGACGTCGCGGAACTGCTGGCCTCCGCCCGGCAGATCATCCACCTGGTGATCAGCGGGCAGGGGCGACTGCTGGACGAGCTCCGCCCCGCCGTCACCGAAGGAAACCGGTCGTGAACGCCGTCCTGGACCGAATCACAGCCGTCCTGCCCAACCGGCAGACCCTGGCCACCATGGGGCGCTCCCCCCGGAAGGACCTGGTCGCCGGCCTCACCGTCGCGATCGTCGCCCTGCCCCTGGCCCTCGGCTTCGGGATCTCCTCCGGCGCCGGCGCGGAGGCCGGGCTGGCCACCGCGGTCGTCGCCGGCGCGATCGCCGCGGTGTTCGGCGGGTCGAACCTCCAGGTCTCCGGGCCGACCGGCGCGATGACGGTGGTCCTCGTCCCGATCGTCGACCGCTACGGCACCGGCGGCGTGCTGACCGTCGGGCTGCTGGCGGGGGCGGTCCTGGTGGCCCTCGCGCTGGCCCGGGCGGGCCGGTTCATGGCCTACGTGCCGGTCCCGGTGGTGGAGGGCTTCACCGTCGGCATCGCCGCGGTGATCGGCCTCCAGCAGGTCCCGGGCGCGCTCGGCGTCGCCAAGCCCGACGGCGACAACCCGGCCGTGGTCGCCGTGAAGGCGCTCGGCGCGTTCGCCTCCGAGCCGCACTGGGCGGCGGTCGGCGTCGCGCTCGGAGTGGCCGCCGTGATGCTGATCGGGGTGCGCCTGCGACCCGCCGTCCCGTTCTCGCTGATCGCCGTGGCCGCGGCGACGCTGCTGGCCAAGGCGACCGACCTGCCGGTGGCGACCATCGGGCACCTGCCCTCCGGCCTGCCGGCACCCTCGCTCGGCTTCCTCGACGCCTCCGCCGTCCCGCACCTGCTGCCCTCAGCGCTCGCGGTGGCCGCGCTCGCCGCCCTGGAGTCGCTGATGTCGGCGACCGCCGCCGACGCGATGAGCGTCTCGGAGCGGCACGACAGCGACCGGGAACTGTTCGGCCAGGGCCTGGCCAACCTCGCCGCACCGCTGTTCGGCGGCGTCGCCGCGACCGGCGCGATCGCCCGCACCGCGGTCAACGTCCGCTCCGGCGCCGCGTCCCGGCTCGCCGCACTGATACACGCCGGCGTCCTCGCCGTGATCGTGTTCGCCGCCGCCCCGCTGGTCGCCGGAATCCCGCTCGCCGCACTGGCCGGCGTCCTGATCGCCACCGCCGTGCGGATGGTCGAGGTCGGCTCGCTGCGGGCGCTCGCCCGCACCGGCCGCGGCGAGGCCGCCGTCCTGCTGCTCACCGCGGCCGCCACGCTGGCCTTCGACCTGGTCACCGCCGTCGTCGTCGGCCTGCTGGTCTCCGGGGTGCTCGCCCTCGCGACGGTCGCCCGCGCCGCCCGGGTCGAACAGGTCCCGCTGCACGACGAGCTGCCCCCGGCGGACCACCACTCCGAGGAGCAGGCCCTGCTCGCCGAGCACATCGTCGCCTACCGGATCGACGGCCCCCTGCTGTTCGCCGCCGCCCACCGCTTCCTCCTCGAACTCACCGAGTCCGCGCAGGTGAAGGTCGCGATCCTGCGGATGTCCCGGGTCAGCGCGATCGACGCCAGCGGCGCGGTCGTCCTCGGCGACGCGATCGACCGGCTCGAACGCCGCGGCACCCTGGTCCTCGTCTCCGGCCTGCGCGCCGAGCACCGCCGCCCCCTCGACGCGCTCGGCGTCCTCGACCGCCTCCGCCAGGAGGGCCGGGTGTTCACCAGCACTCCCGCCGCCATCGACTACGCCCGCCACCACCTCGACCGCGCCGCCGGCCTGGCCCCGGCGGCCGTGCAGACCTGATCCGCACCCCCGGATGACCGGCCACCAGCGCCACCGGCGCCGCCCGCACACCCCGCCGTCGCCCGGACCCGCCCGCGCCGTCAGGACCTACCGCGCGAGCCTGGAGTGCCGGCCCGCCAGCATCGGCCCGGCCCGGCGCCTGGCGGTCACCGTGCTGACCGCGTGGGGCGTGCGCCCCCGCACGACCGTGCACGACGCCGCCGTCCTCGCCGTCACCGAACTGGCCGTCAACGCCGTCCGGCACGCCGCGACGCGCTCCGCCTGCTTCGCCCTCGTCCTCTCCGCCGACGCCGAGCACCTGGACGTCTCCGTCCACGACGGCCACCCCGGGCTCCTCGCCGTGCCCGCTCCCGGCACGGCGGGGGGCCTGGCCGTCCTCGCCGACCTGGCCCGCAGCCTCGGCGGCGAGCTGACCGTCCACCCCGCCGGCGGCGGCGGGAAGGAAGTCCGGGCCCGCCTGCCACTCGCCCCCACCGCCCCCGAAACGGAGTCCCCGTGAGCAACGCCGTCCGCGACGAGAAGACCAAGCGCAAGGCCATGCTGGTCCGCGCCCTCATCTACATCGCCGGCACCCACCTCTTCGCGGGCTTCGTCCTCCTGCTCTTCGCCCTCGGCGGCCGCCACTGACGCCTCCCGGCAGGAGGAGGCCCCCCGGGGACCGCCCCCCGGGGACCGCCACCCGGGGACCGCCACCCGGGGACCGCCGCCTGGCGCGGAAGGTGCACGCCGACGGGCTGGAAAGCGCTTACCGAATGCCTCGGCGAACCGTTGACGCCCTGACCGGAAAGCGCTTACCGTCGGGGCCCGGAAAGCGCTTTCCCCGGACCTCCCCCACTCCCCTCCCGGAGGCGTCGTGTCCCTTCCCGCTCCCCCCGCCCTGTCCCGCCGCACCCTGCTCCAGGCCGGCGCCGCCGGCGCCCTCGCCCTGGCCGTGGCCGGTCCCGGCGCGGCCGGCCCGGCCGTCGCGGCCACCGCCGACGCGTACGAGACGCTCCGGCTGCGCTGGGTCGCGCTGCTGACCGGGACGGGGTTCGACCCGGGCGCCGAGCCGTTCGCCTCCGCGCTGCGGGCGCTCGGCGACCGGGCGCGGACGCAGCAGCAGGCGATGACCCCGACGGCGGCGTCGCTCTGGCCGGACCTGCCGCTGGGAACGGTGTCCGCGAACATCACCGGCAGCTTCGTGCGCCTGCGCACGATGGCGCTGGCGTGGGCGCAGCCCGGCACCGGCCTGACCGGCGACGCGGCTCTCGCGGCGGCGATCACGGCGGGCCTGGACCGGCTCTGCGCCTCCGCGTACACCGCGACGGCCACCATGTACGACAACTGGTGGGACTGGCAGATCGGTTCGCCGCAGGCACTGCTGGACACCTGCGCGCTGCTCGGGCCTCGGCTGACCTCCGGTCAGATCGCCGCCTACGGCGCGGCCGTGGACCATGCCGTGCCCGACTCCCGCGTCTCGGCGTACTCGGGCACCAGCACCGGCGCGAACCGCGTCGACCTGTGCCGGGTCCTCGCGCTGCGCGGCGTCGTCGGCCGGAGCGGGGCCAAGCTGGCGACGGCGTCGGCGGCGCTGTCGCCGGTGTTCCCGTACGTGCTGACGGGCGACGGCCTGTACCCGGACGGGTCGTTCGTGCAGCACACCTGGGTGCCGTACACCGGGTCGTACGGCGAGGTGCTGCTGGGCGGGTTGAGCCGGCTGTTCGCGCTGCTGGCGGGGTCGGCGTGGGAGGTGACGGATCCGCAGCGGCAGAACGTGTTCGACGCCGTCGACTCGGCGTACGCGCCGTTCCTGTTCAACGGCCTGGTGATGGACGCGGTGGTGGGTCGGGCGAGCAGCCGGGGTCTGCAGGCCTCGGACCTGCTGCACCTTCAGCAGGACGACCACGGTCGCGGCCACACGATCATGGGGCACATCCTGCGGCTGGCGGACTCGGGTGCGGCGCCGGCGGCGCAGTCGGCGCGGTGGCGGGCGGCGGTGAAGGGCTGGATCGCGCGCGACTACTACCGCCCGTACCTGTCGGACGCGGCGGTGGACGTTCCCGAACTGGCCCGGGCGCAGGCACTGGTGGCGGACGGCGCGACGGCGGCGTCGGAGGAGCCGGTGGGGGCGCGGGTGTTCGCGATGGACCGGGCGGTGGTGCGCCGTCCGGGCTGGGCGGTGTCGCTGTCGATGTGCTCGGCGCGCACCACGTTCTACGAGACCGGCAACGGCGAGAACGTGCGCGGCTGGCACACCAACAACGGCCTGCTGGCGTGGTGGAACGCGACGACGGGCAACGGGCAGTACGCGGACGCGTTCTGGCCGACCGTCGACCCGTACCGGCTGCCGGGGACGACGGTGTCGACGAAGCGGCTCGCGGACGCGGCGGGCGGCGCGTGGGGCGCGGCCCGCCCGGACAGCGTGTGGGCGGGCGGGGCGAGCGACGGCACGTACGCGGCGGTCGGGCAGGCGGTGCGCGGGCTGTCGTCGACGCTGTCGGGGTGGAAGTCCTGGTTCCTGCTGGACGATTCGGTGGTCTGCCTGGGCGCGGGGATCGGCTGCGCGGACGGCGTGCCGGTGGAGACGGTGGTGGAGAACCGCAACCTCGGCGCGTCGGGCACGCACGCGTTCACGGTGGACGGGGTGGCGCAGCCGGTGACGCTCGGCTGGTCGCAGCAGTTCACGGGCGCGCGGTCGATGGCGATCGCCGGCTTCGGCGGCTACGTGTTCCCGGGCGGCGCGACGGTTCAGGCCAAGCGCGAGGCGCGGACCGGCAGTTGGCACGACGTCAACTCCGGCGGCACGACCGAGGCGTTGACCCGCCGCTATCTGACGCTCTGGTTCGACCACGGCACCGACCCGTCGGACGCGGGCTACGCGTACCTGCTGCTGCCGGGTGCGGACGCGGCGGCCACGGCGGCCCGGGCGGCCGCCCCCACGGTGACGATCCTCGCCAACTCCGCTTCCGTGCAGGCGATTTCGGACACGGCGTCGGGGGTGACGGCGGCGAACTTCTATGCGGCGGGCAGTGCCGGTCCGATCACCGTGTCGGCGCCGTGCTCGGTGCTGGTGCGGGAGTCCGGCGGCACGCTGAGCGTCTCGGTGGCGGACCCGTCCCGTACCACGGCCACGGTGCAGGTGACGGTGGCCCGGGCGGGCTACCTGTCGGCGGATCCGGCGGCGGGGGTGACGGTGCTGGCGGCGGGCCCGTCGGTGCGGCTGCTGGCCGAGCTCGGCGGCAGCCAGGGCGCGAGCCGGACGGTGACGCTGCGCACCGCGGGGCCGGCGGCGTCGGCGAACGCCGTGCTGCTCGCCCCGGTGCGGGACACGTACGTGCGGGACGGCTCGTACGCCGACACCAACTACGGGACGGCGAACGTGCTGACGGTGAAGAACACCGAGTCCACGGGTTCGGGTTTCTCCCGGCGCGCGCTGCTGGCCTTCGACACCTCGCAGCTGACCGGGCCGGTGCGGCGGGCGGTGCTCTGGGTGCGCGGCGCGGTGGCGGACTCGGGCGGCACCGAGACGGACCTGCAGGCGTTCGCGACCGCGCCGGGCGCCTGGCAGGAGACGGCCGCCACCTGGAACCGCTGCCCGGCGCCGGCGGCCGCGCTCGGCACCGGCCGGATCTCCACGGCCGCGGACTGGGTCGGCCTCGACGTCACCGCGGCGGTCGTCGCGGACCCGGCGCTGACCCTGACGGTCGGTCAGCCGGCGGGCCGGGTGGGCCTGGCGGTGAATCTCAACAGCCGGGAGAACGCCGCCTTCCCGCCGGTCCTCCAGGTGGTCACCGGCTGACCGCGCCCCCGCCCGCGGGGCCCCCCCTCGGCGGGCCCCGGCCGCCGCGGGGGGACGGGGCGGGGGTGGT